>CAYSVE010000593.1:0-3996 GCA_964434365.1 uncultured Anaerolineaceae bacterium
CCCTTGGCGTACGCCGCGGCGTTGTCGTAGAAGTTGCAGCCCGCGTCGTAGGCCGCCGTCATGATTTCCAGCGCTTCATCCACGCCGTACTGCTGGCCGAAGGTCACCCATGCGCCGAACGACAGCACACTAACCTTGAGGCCCGATTTACCCAATCGGCGGAATTCCATGGTGTCTTTCTCCTGTTGGTGGTTGGATGTGTGGGTGGAGCTACGGGTGCCTTATCGGACGAGGTATAGCCTCGCCACTACCGAATATATGCACAGTACGCATCGGTTGCCGATATGTTTGCGCTTGTACGATGCGTGTGTCTGTACAGCAACCCACCCCTGTAACTTTAGCTTGCGCCGGACGGTCTTTCAAACTTCTCGTGCGAAGGCGCTGCCCCGTACTCTGCTACCCATGCACAAAAAAGGACGAGGAAGCCCAATCACTCCCTCGCCCGCCCGCCCGGTACGAACTACCCGGCAAAGTCTTCGAGCACGGTGTCCACGATTTCGGTGAGCAACGCTTCCCCGGCCTCGTCGTTGGTCATCACCGAGATGCTTATATCGGCATCTGGGATGTACAGGGTGAGTGAAGCATAGCCCGGCAGTGACCCCGCGTGGCCGAGTGCAACACCGGCGGCAGTTTCGTAAAACTCGATGCCGTAGCCATAGCTCTCACCGTGCTCACCGACCACGGCACCTGGCGTAGTCATCGCTTCCAGCGAGCTTAACGAGATCAAATCGCCCCGCAGCAAGTTCCGCATGCCCACTGCGAGGTCACGGGGAGTGCTCAGCATACCACCTGCCGCCCACGAGAGCGTTTCGAGGCCAGCGTACGCATCGCTGGATTGTGCGGTTGGCTCTGCGGCACCGAACAGAAAGGCACTGTCGCGCACGTACCCCGCAGCGACGGGTATGCGCACCGCATCGCTCCCCGCGATATAGGTCGTTTCCATACCCAACGACTCGAATATGCGTTTGTGTAGCTCCTCGTGTAGTGGATTGCCAGTTGTTCGCTCGATGATACGCCCCAACAGGATGTAGTCGGTATTGGAGTAGGTATAGGCGGCACCCGGCGCGCCGGGTTGGGCGATGCTCCCTGCGGTGTCGATGATTTCATCGGGTGCCCACAGGTAGTTGATGTCTGTCATCAGCACAGGGATAAACGGATTCTCCGGCGCGTTGCGAAAGTAGTCGAAGGTGCCACTGGTCATGCTGAGCATATGCTCCACAGTGATCTCATCTGCGTTGGGGTAGTTTGGATAGAAGTTGTCCAGTGTGGTATCGAGCGCGAGCGCGCCCTTGTCCACGAGTTGTAGCACCGTCGCCGCAACGAACGTCTTGGTGACGCTGCCCGCGTACAGCAAATCCTCTGGTGTCAGTGCGATCTCTTCCCCGAATACAGCGACGCCAGCTGCGGCCTCCGTGGTGCTGCCTGCCACAACAACGGCGATACTCAAGCCGCTGATGCCGTTCGCATCGACAAAGTGCTGTAGCGTTGTCTGCAAATCGGTATCGGTGAGCGTAGGCTGTTGTGCCATCCCGATTGTCGGTAGGAGTAGCGCCAGCCATACAGCGGCGAATACCCGGAGAATCGTTTTGGTTTGCAAAGCCATGGTCATTTGTCCTTCCTCAATGAGGTGTGCGATGGTTATCTAAAGCACACATACGCAGGAAGGCGTTACAGGTTGCGAGATTTTTATAACTATATGACAGTGTCGTGTTGTTGAAAACTTACCAGAGCCACCAATAACGCAGCATGACGGCTCTCCATCGAGTGGGATCGACGGCTTAAGGGGCTACCTGTGCAAGCGACGCTAGCTTGCGCCCGAGGGCTTTTCAAACTTTTCTAATAGGGCTTTGCGCATGGCCGTCTCGGCGAGGGCCGGGAACCAGCGTCCCATCACCGCGAAGGCCCAGTTCGCCGGGCCGGGGATGAGCACCCGCTGCCGTTTATCGACGGCGCGCATAATCCGCAAGGCAAGGTCTTCGGGTGTCATGCGTTTACTTTCGTTGCTGTTGTCTGGGCTGTAGCGTCGCGCGTGGTCGGTGCGGGTGGGGCCGGGGTACACCGTGAGCACATGCATCTGTGGATACGTCACACTCAGCGAACGCGCAAACGACGCGAGGCCGTCCTTCGTACCTGCGTAGACCGATGCGCTGGGGTAGCTCACGTAACGGCTAAGGGACGAAATAAACACCAGCGAGGCGGCGTCGGTAAAGGCGTTGTGCACCAGCAAGTTCTGTGTGAGCAGCAACGGCGCGGTGAGGTTGATGTCGATGACTGCGTGCTGCCGGGTAAGGTCGGTCGCCTGGAAGTAGCCCGTTTCGTTTATGCCTGCGTTGTTCACCAACAGCGACACCGGTCCCTGCTCGCGGATTTTCATCGCGGCATCGAGAACTGCTTCGGGCTTGCTCAGGTCTGCAATCAGGATGTCTAAGTCATCGGCGGGTTTTATGTCCACGCCGATAACGCGATAGCCGTTCTTTTTGGCCTGTGTGGCAATTGCCCTGCCGATGCCATCCGCTGCACAGGTAATGACAGCGAGTTTCATGTGTTGGCCTGCCCTTTCATCATCGTATCGATGAGCCGTGCGGCGTGTTTGCCCGCCCACAGCAGTGCTTTGTTGCTAAAACCGATGGCCCCCCCACGACCGTCCCCGTCGATGATTGCTTTGATCTGGGTAGCGACGGCTTCGGCGGTTGGGTACTTCGATGTATCGAGCACCGCATCGGCCCCAATTTTGCCGTGCATTCCGGTCTTCGTGGCGCCGGGGTGTATGAGCTGTACGTGAGCGTAGCCATTTAGTTCCACGCGCAGGTTATTCGCGAAGCCATCGAGCGCGGATTTCGTCGCCGCGTAGACGGTGTAGTCGGCAGTGGGGAGGTTCGCCGCCACCGAGCTGATGAACACGACCTTCGCGCCATCGAGCCAGGGTAGCAGTGTGTGTGTGAGTGCGACCGGCGTGCGATAGTTCACATTCACAAGGTCCTGGATACGCTCTGACGTTTCATCGGTAAGCGGGCCGTAGGAGCCGATGCCGGCGTTGTGGACGAGCACATCCAGGCGTTCGATGTTGTGCGTCGTCAAAAAGTCGCGAATCGTGTGCGGTGCATCGCGTTCGGCGAGGTCGGCGCGGCAGTAGGTGGTTTCGGTGTATAGCGGTCCATCGAGGTCGGTAAGGGGGCGGCGTCCGACGAGCACGAGGCGGCTGTTCGCGCTATATTGCTGCGCAAGCGCCTTGCCGATGCCATCGGTTGCCCCGGTGATGAGTACGGTAGCCATGGGTCACCCATGAATGTTTGCGTCGATTGGAGGAGATGGTAGTGTATTTTGCTGCGTAACGGCAACGGTTACGGCGGTTTCTAGGGGAAGGCTAAGGTGAAGAGCCGCCAGGTGACGGCTCCTGTGTGTTTTTGTAGTGCCGACTAAGGAAGGCCTGACCCCAGAGCTTCGATAACGATCAGTGCATCATCAGCCGTGACGAGGCCGTCACCGTTGATGTCCGCCGAACCGACCGCCTGGTCGATGCGGTTGATGACGAACAGGGCATCGGTAGGCGTGACGTCACCACTACCGTCGATGTCTGGGTCGAGCGCTTGGATGTTGAGGTTGACTACCAATGTGCCCACAATACCCCCGAAACCACCGACATGAAAGTAGTACGTCACACCGTCGACGCCATCGAGGACCAACGCCGAGAGCGTCCCAAACGTATCATCGTCGCACTCCTCCTCACTGAGGGAGCCAGGTGTGCCCGCAGCGACAGTCAACACCGTATCGAAGTCGCTGCCAAGGGTATCTACGTAGATCAGTCGATTGGCACCCGCCGTATAGCGATACCACACCCCTGCGCCCAAATCCCCATCACAGTCAGCTTCGGTGTCGGTTAGCGCATCGGCTATCGAGAGCGTGTCGGTGTATTCGGTGGTATCGATGATGGTTGCGGTGCTCGAAATGTCGTTGGCCGGGGGCGACGCCACACGCAGGTTGAACTTCAGGCTGCCT
>CAYSVE010000594.1:0-3995 GCA_964434365.1 uncultured Anaerolineaceae bacterium
GCCAGTGGTCGGTACAGAAGGGCTCGGGGGACCCGTTTGGCCACACCTTTAAACCCCGATTCGTAATCATCGTCAGTGCTAAATCATCGTTGTTCGCAGCACTCAACTGTTGACCCAGCGCATCGGGGTTTCGCTCGTCGGCATCCCAAAATAGGAAGATATCGGTCCCCACGAGGGCGCGCTGTTGCGATGAGTGTGCACCGAGGTGGCTCAGCGCCGACCGCCCCACCTCACGCGAGTAGGTAATCGGCTCAAGGGTTTGCGGTTGCTGGCCCAACCGGGCAATGACGGCCTCGGCGAATTCGTCGGTACCCACGCGCTTCGTACTAACCCCTTCGCGGTAAATATCGGGCGTGTGGATACCCTCTTCGATGGTTCGTGCCCATGCGTTGTGGATGCGTTCGGCAGTGGCAGGTTGCCCCAGATGAACCAGCATCATCACGCCTGCTTTGAGGAGTCCGCTAGGGTTGGCGATACCCTGCCCGGCGATGTCGGGAGCCGAGCCATGAATCGCCTCGAACATCGCCATGCGTGCACCGATGTTTGCGCTACGCCCTAACCCCACCGAGCCAGAAAGCTGTGCGGTTACGTCGGAAATGATGTCGCCGTACAGGTTTAACACCACGATCACATCGAAAGCCTCGGGGGTATCGGCAATCCGCGCGGTGCCGATGTCGATGATGAGGTGATCGGCTTCGATGTCGGGATATTCTTCTGCAATTTCATCGAAGACGCGATGGAACAGCCCGTCGGTCAACTTCATGATGTTGTCTTTCGTCATGCATGTTACCCGACTGCGATTGTTGGCGCGCGCATACTCGAAGGCGTAGCGGATGACCCGTTCGCTGCCGGGTCGGGTTATCAGCTTCAGGCACTGGTAAACCTCTTCGGTTTGGCGGTGCTCGATAGCCGCGTACAAATCCTCTTCGTTCTCGCGGATAATCACCACATCCATATTGGGGTGACGTGTTTCGACGAAGGGATGTAAAGCGCGCACCGGGCGCACATTGGCATACAGGTTCAACGTTTTGCGAATAGTGACATTGATGCTCTTGTAGCCCTTGCCCTGCGGGGTGGTGAGGGGCGCTTTGTAGAACACATTCGTGCGGCGGATGGACTCCCAGAAGGCGGGGTCGATGCCAGAGGTGTTGCCACTAAGGTAAACCTGCTCGCCGATAGTTACCTCTTCGACCGCAAGGTTGGCACCGGCGGCCTCGAGGATGCTAAGGGAGGCCTGCATAATCTCTGGGCCGATGCCGTCGCCGTAGGCAACCGTGATAGGCGTTGTCGTCATATTGCTTTGCTCCGTCCGATGGTTGTCATTCGCAGTTAAGCGGTCTATTTTAGGCAACAATGACATAAATGCACCACTTCATCTCGCCGTTGTACCCGCCCCCCCGTTAGCCTCGCCTAACGGGCAGGCTGCGCGCACGTACCAGATTACGCTTTGTGTCGATTGCGAGTATACTGCGGGGAATACGTTCTACTGATTCCAGATATAGCCGTATGCTCAAACTAAGTAAGCTGGAAGTTTTCGCCGCCGTTGCCGAAGAGGGCAGCTTCAGTGCTGCCGCCGACCGGCTGCACCTCTCGCAGCCCGCCGTGAGCCGCCACATGCAAGAGCTTGAGGAAGCGCTCGGCATTCGGTTGTTCAAGCGACAACGGCGGGGGGTGTCGCTGACGACAGGCGGCGAAATACTGCACCAATACACCCAAAAAATACTGTGGCTCGTGGGCGAAGCCGAAGGCGCGCTCACGAACGTGAACAAACTCGCGGTGGGGCAGGTGCGCATCGGCGCGACGCCCGGCGTGAGCGTGTACTTGCTGCCCACATGGATGCGCGCCTTCCGTGCAACCTACCCGAACCTCACCGTCGCACTGCGCACACTCATCACTCCCGAGGTCATCGACCATGTGCTGAGCGGTCGCTTAGATGTTGGTTTCGTCGAGGGCGAGCTGGAAGATGTGACCATCGAACGGCTGCGGGCCGAGGTGTTGCAGACGATTCAGTTGGTCGTCGTCGTCGGGCCAGAACACCCGTGGTGGGATACCGACATCATCGAAGGCCACGCACTGCACGAGCACCCGTTCATCACCCGGCAGCCGGGCAGCAAAACACGCATCTTCATCGACGCCGCGCTGGGCGAACACGCCATCCGCCCGCAACTTGTCGCCGAACTCGACAATCAGGAAGCCATCAAAGAGATGGTGATGCGCGGCCTCGGCGTGACGATCTTGCCGACGTACGCCGTCCAACGTGAGAAGCAGGCCGGGCTGGTGCATACGATCACCATCGCCGATGTGCCCCTGCGGCGCAGCCTCAAGCTGTTGTGGGACGGCGGGCGGTCGTTCTCGCCGGTGACGCGTGCGTTCCTCACCATGCTCGGCGAAACATATACCAACGCGCAGGCCATCGTCCCGGCGCAGGCCAAAGGGATTTTCGAGGAATAGCGCGGCTGTGATATGATGGTAGCGGGCATGAACGGAAGCTCTATGACGAGTGGATATATAAAGCGAGGTTAAGGCTATGTCTGCCAATGTAGAGGCCATGGTGCGCGAGGGCATCCGCGCTTACCGCGCCGGCAACAAGCTAGAGGCGCAATCGTTGCTGATGAAGGCGACCGAACTGGACCAATACAACGAGGACGCGTGGTTGTGGCTGAGTTCGGTGGTAGATACTGACGAGGAAAAACGCACCTGCCTGGAAAACGTGCTCGTCATCAACCCAGATAACAAGGCGGCGCAGCAGGGCATGGCCTTGCTAGACCAAAACAAGAGCATGCCGCCGCCCGGGGCCGGTGACGACCCGTTTAGCACGGCGACGTTCGACGATAACCCGATTCCGTCGAGCAGCGCGAGTGCGGCCTTCGCGGGGGGCGAGCCAAGCGAAGAAGACTACGATGACTGGGTGGCCGGGTTAAACCTCGGTGGTGATGAAGACGACGCTGCGGCGGCAGCACCCGCCGCGCCCGATGCCACTGGCGACCCATTCGGGGGTGCTGCCGGTGCCGACCCATTCGGCGGTGGGGCTTTTAGCGGCAGCAACTTCTTCGGCGACGAGGCCGATGCGCCCTTCAGCAGCACCACCTTCGATGTGCCGGAGGACGAACCCTCGGTGACGGTGGGCCAACCACCGACGAACGTCATGTCGCCGGGTATGGAGCTTAGCCCCGAGGACGGCAACTACGGCAGCCCGCAACAGCAAGACCTCGACCCTGCCTTCAGCACCGATACCGGCATTCGTCCGAAAGATCAGCTCGGGTTAGTGGACGACGTCGCGTTCGCCGATGAGGAGGACGACGACTACAACAACCAGATTTTCGCCGACGACGACTACGATGATGTCGACTACAGCGTCGACGCGGAAGATTACCTCTCGTACATCCCAGACGACATCAAGGCGACGCGCCTACCCGGCACCAACGAGAAGTACCCCAGCGCGGTCATCGCAGGCATCACCACGATGGTCATCCTCAATGTGCTGGCGGTTATTGGCCTTATCGTGCAGGTCGTCATCTAAACGCAGCACCCCACACGACGACACCAGAATCAAAAAGTCGGCTCGAGGTACACCGGGGCCGACTTTCGACTATTCCGCAGGTCCTTACAGCGAGGTGCTACGCCTGCTTTTCCAGTTGGGCAAGTTGGCGCATCAGGCGGCTCTTGCGACGGGCGGCGTTCTTCTTGTGGATGACGCCACGGCGGGCGGCCATGTCGAGGTCCTTCACGGCCTTGCGGGTGGCCTCGCGGGCTTCGGCGAGGTCGTCACCGGCCTCGATGGCCGTGCGGGCCTTCTTGACCAGCGTACGGGCGCGATTACGGAATGTGCGGTTGTGGATGCGCCGTGCTTCGCTCTGTCGCATCCGCTTCAGCGCAGATTTATGATTTGCCATGCTTTATCTCCTGCGGAACTGCGAACAGGCCGCAACTATTTCTAACCATCAAAAAGCCCCACGGCACCGGGAGCTGGTAGCCACGTAGTATTCTAAATCCGG
>CAYSVE010000595.1:0-3992 GCA_964434365.1 uncultured Anaerolineaceae bacterium
GCTCATCGGAGTCGCCGAGGTCGGTTTCTTCAGGGATTTCGTACATGTCGCGCATCATCTGCGCGGCGCGCACCCGAGCTGCGGCATCAACGTCACCGGGCTGGCGATTCGGCCCATCGAACCACATCCGCGCCGTAAGTTCGGTAGCTTTGTCGAGGTCACCCGCATTATAAGCCTCGCCGATTTCATCCCACTGTGCTTTTACCTCGGCGGGTATGTCGTAGCCACCCGCACCAGGGCCGACCAGTGCCAGCGCCTTTACACGCTCGGGGTAGGCCAGCACAAAATCGATTGAAGCGCGCCCGCCATTCGATGCCCCTACCAGGATGATCTTATCCAGCTTGAGCGCATCTAGCAGGCCCGCCAGTTCTTCGTGGTCCGTGTAGGTTCCTGCTGGGTTAGACGATTGACCGTAGCCGCGCATATCGAAGCGCAACACATGGTACTTTTGCGCAAACGCACTGAACTGGTCATCCCAGGCACGCATATCGCTGATGCCATGATGCAAAAACACGATCGTTTCGCCCGTCCCGGCGCTTTCGTAGTGGTAACGTGTTTCGCCAACGTCGATAAAAGATGCCATTATTGAACTATTTCTCCGCGAGCCAGCAATAACCGTAAGGGGGAAGAACAACTTCATGATTGCGCAATGTCGCGCCACCCTTTAGCGCGTCGACAAACTTTTTGCCCTGGGTGGGCGCAGGCAGCACGATGTGCATTTCGGTGTCGCTGAGGTTGTGCAGGGCCAACACATTCTGGACGCTCTCGCCACGTCGCCAGAAGCACAGCGCCGCCTCGGGTAAATCATCCAGCCATTCGAGTTCGCCGCGCGCGAGCACATCGAGTTTTTTGCGCACACGTATCATATTGCGCACGGTTTGCAGCAGGCTGCGCTTATCGGCCATTTGAGCCAGCACATTCACCCGGCGATAGCCGTATGTCGCATCGGCGATGACCGGGGCATACAGCGCATCGGGCAATACATCGCTGAAACCGGCGTTGTTCTGGGTGTTCCACTGCATCGGGGTACGCACACCGTTGCGGTCGAACAAATCGATGTTGTCGCCCATGCCGATTTCATCGCCATAGTACAACACGGGTGCACCCGGCAGGGTGAACAGTAGACTGTTCATCAATTCGATTTTACGGCGGTCGTTGTTCATCAGGGGGGCGAGCCGCCGCCGAATACCCAGGTTGATGCGCTGGCGCGGTTCTGGCGAGTAGTAATCCCACAAGAAGTGCCGGTCGTCCAGGGTGACCATTTCCAGCGTGAGTTCATCGTGGTTCCGCAGGAAGGTCGCCCATTGGCACCCCTGTGGGATGGATGGTGTGTCGTTGAGAATATCCACGACGCTGGTACGGTCGGCAGTGGCGAGGGCCTTGTACAGGCGGGGCATCAGCGGGAAGTGAAAGCACATCTGGAACTCGTCGCCGTTATCGCCGAAATAGGGCAGCAACTCGTGTGCCCACATGTTGGCCTCGGCCAGCAACAGGCGGCCAGGGTAGTGTTCGTCGACGAAGGCACGGACTTCCTTCAGGAAGGCGTGAGTTTCGGGCAGGTTTTCGCAGTTGGTGCCCTCTCGTTCGAACAGGTAAGGCACCGCGTCCGCACGAAAACCGTCGATGCCCATATCCAGCCAGAATTTGACGATGCCCATCATCGCCTCGCGGACCTTGGGGTTGTCGTAGTTGAGGTCGGGTTGGCTGCTGTAGAAGCGATGCCAGTAGTACTCTCCACTGACGGGGTCATAGGCCCAGTTCGATGTTTCGGTATCGGTGAAAATGATGCGGGCGTCGCTGTACTTTTCCGGGTCGTCCGTCCACACATAGAAGTCGCGCCAGGGCGATTGCTTCGACTGCCGTGCTTCGATGAACCAGGGGTGCTGGTCGCTGGTGTGGTTCATCACCAGGTCGATGATGATTTTCATGCCACGGCGGTGCACTTCATCGACCGTCATGCGGAAGTCTTCCAGCAGGCCGTAGTTCTCGTGGATGCCAAAATAACTCGCGATGTCGTAGCCATCATCGCGCAGCGGCGAGGGGTACGTCGGCAGCAACCACACGACATCCACGCCCAGCCATTGCAAGTAATCTAGCCGTCGGCGCAGGCCGGTGAAGTCGCCGTGGCCGTCGCTGTTGCCGTCGGCAAAGGCCCGTAGATACAGTTCATAGTAAATGGCGTTCACATGCCAGTTGTTTTGCATCGCACTCCACCTAAAAAAACCGTGCAGAAGGCCAGCCCTCTAGCACGGTTGCTGATTGTTTACCGTATGACGGCGCTAACTTTAACCCTTCACCGCGCCTGTCGTCAAGGCGGCGGCGTGTTTGCCTCGGCAGCCGCCCACTACGCCGCCCAGTTTACCGAAAGTTTACAAAATACTTTGCTTTTCCCCATATCGGGCGTCTATCATCGCGGGCAGTGAACCTTACAGAGAGGGATACACCCATGAAACGTGCCATACAAATCATCATCGGGCTGGTCGTGGTCGCGGTCATCGCCGGTGTGGGGATGATCGTCTACTTGCAAACGGGGGCCGAGCCATCCGCCGATGTGAACGAAGGTGTGGAACGGCTGGAAGCCGAAAGCGCCGAGGCGACGGTCTTCAGCATCGTATCGGCGGAAAGCACCGCCGAGTACAACATCGAGGAAGTGCTGAACGGGAACGACTTTACAGTCGTCGGCACCACCAGCGACGTCGCGGGCGATATCGTCGTGGATGCGGCCAACCCGGCAGCCTCCGAAATCGGCGAGATTCGCATCAACGCACGCACCTTCGAGACGGAAAGCAGCAACCGCGACGGCGCTGTACGTCGCTTTATTTTGCGCTCTGCCGAGGACGAGTTCGAGTTCATTACGTTCCAACCGACGAGCCTTGTGGGGATGCCGGTAAGCGTCGCGGTGGGCGATACCTTCGAATTTCAGATCGTCGGTGACCTAACCGTTAAGGGCGAAACCCACGAGGTAACGTTCGACGCGAGCGTAACCGCCGAAAGTGAAGCGCGCATCACCGGTACTGCCGAAACGACCTTGGTTTACGAAGACGTCGGTGTGACCATCCCGCGCCTACCACCGCAGGTCGCCAGCGTAGAAGACGACGTACGCCTTGCAATTACCTTTGTGGCCGTGGCGGGCAGCCCCGAAGCCGCAGCCTAGTCACGCTAGGCATGTCCGTGGGGCCTCCGCTATAATGCGCCGCGCAATGGAGAGGAGGCCCCATGCACGATACCCAACCGCGTTCACCCTTCCAGACGTCACCCCAACTTGAGCCACATCCGCCGAATCAACCGCCGGTAGTCGATGATATGAGCGGCCCTGGCTGCATCGCATGGGGGTTGCTGTTGGTCGCTGTGGGGGCGTTCTCCTTGATGATTGTGGTTGTGGCGGGCCTTGCCGGGTATACCAGCGGCCAGGCCGTTGTTGATGCGCGCGCCACCGCGACCGTGCAAGGCTACCTCGCCGACCAGATCGACGTACGCATACCGAACGACCTGATGAACGGCAATGTGGAGTTGCTCGGTATTCGCATCGAAGCCCTGGCTTCGATGACGCCGGGTGTCGAGGCGCTGCCGGGATTGATCGCTACCGCAACGCAATTCTACACAGAGAACTTGCCTACCGAGACACCAACTGCCACAGTCACGACGCAACCCGCTTCGACAGCTACCGCCACCCTACCGCCTTCACCAGCCGCGACGAGCGACGCCCCCGCCGAAGCACCCGCGACCGGCTTTTCGGCGGACCTCGATGCGTTGTACACCGAGGCGAGTGGTTTGGTTGCATCGGCCCAATGGGAAGAAGCTGCCGAATTGCTCGATGCGATTATCGCGCTCGACCCAGATTACCGACGCGGCGATGTGCGCGGCCTTATGTCGCAGGCGATGAATCAATGGGCACTGCAATTGCTTCGCAGCGGCGAGCTGGCCGAAGGGGTCGTCGTAGCCGACCGTGCCCGGCTCTATGGCGATACGAGTGACATCGACTACGAGCGCTA
>CAYSVE010000596.1:0-3976 GCA_964434365.1 uncultured Anaerolineaceae bacterium
CCAACAGGGTGCCCCGCAGCGGCAGCACGGTCACGTCCCACATGTCCGCGTGTTCAAACCACGCCTTTACATCGCACACAGCTACTGGATTCACGCCCCACCGCTGGCGCAGAAAATACCCCCAGGGGCCACAGCGGGTGATGACTAACAAAAAGCGCCCACCAGGCTTTAGCATCTGGCGAATATGAGCCACACACGCTGCCGGGTCTTCGAGGTGCTCGAGGACATGGGCGCAGATCACCAGATCATAGCGCTTTGGTGTGTGGGCCATAGTCCTGATATCAGCCCGCAGCAGGTCGTAGCTGACATCCATGTTGCTTAATCGTCCTGCCGCCCGTTGCAGCATCGCGTCCGAGATGTCGACCCCGGTGACGCGCGGCGTCACCGAAACCTGCTTCAACAAGGCCGCCGTTAGTGCGCCGGTGCCAATGCCGATGTCTAGCACCTGCGACTCATTCTCCAGGTTGCCCAACAACCCGTGCGTTTGAATGTCCTGGAATAACTGCGCATACAGGCGATTGAATCCCAACTGCTGGAGCTTTTGATCCCACACGGACGCTTGCGCGTCGTACCGCTGTGCCAATGAACGACGCAGATCACCTGGCAAAAGTTGTGTACATGAACCATGCAACGTCATATCGAAATCCTTTCGCGTAAGCCCTCAAACAGGTCGGTTTCGCGTTGGCGCCCGCCGTTGACGAGGCTATGTACGCGGTAAAAAGCTTGCATCCCCCACAGCACACGCTGGCGGTCTTCCGGCAGCGCTCTGAGCGATTGGTAACCGGGCAGTTGGGTTTGGTGGCACGCGACGGCCTCCCACACCTGCGGCCAGTAATCGGCGGTGTCGATACGCGTGGTAATCGCCCAGTCTGGCCAGCCGATGCCGCGCCGCTCTACACCGTCAACACCCATCACCAGTTTGCCCATTGCTTCCTCGTAGATGTCTAGCTCGGCTTTGGTGCCGACCCGGTAATACAGCTTTGAAACGACGTGCGGCGGATGATCTGTCTTGAAAGCCGCATCGGTTGACCGTGTGATCGCCGCTGTCGTCAACTGGCAAATCGCGATGTGATCCGGGTGGCCATAAGCACCCCAGGGGTCGAACGTGAGCATGACATCCGGTTTGAGGCGGCGCATCTGCGCTGCAACCAGGTTGATAACTTCAGCCGGATCAGCCTGATCGAGCTGGCCATCGATGTAATCGAGCAGTACCAGGTCATGCACACCAAGCAGCGCAGCCGCCTCACGCAGTTCACGCTCACGAATTTTGCCAAGCCGCTCGGGGCCGGGGTTATCCTCAGCGGTGCCAAACCAGCCATATTCGCCACGAGTGGCTGTGATAACGGAGGTTTCGACGCCTTCTGCGGCGTATTTGGCCAGCACCCCCCCCATACCGAACGACTCGTCGTCTGGGTGGGCCAGCACACACATAAGCTTAAGCGGTCGCATGGGTCCTAACCCTCACTTTCCGAGGTAGTGAACCGTTCCCGCTGCAACAGAATTTGGGCGCTGTGTTCGCGCTTGTGGCCGTAGTAGGTGTAAACAATGAAGTCTTCCTGGTCGTAGGCGTCGCCGTACCATGCCAGCAGGCCGTTCTGACGCCGCTTCGCCGCCGGGATTTGTTCGATGAGGCGCATCACCTCCGCGTAGTGTGTTTTGTACTCGTTGAGTGTGGCCTTCGCCGACTCAGTGCGGCGCGATTGCACTTCACTTCCATTGAAGCCGACCGGATCGGCGAAGAAGCGGTTAAGGGCTGGGGTAGCGCCGTCCGCGTCGATGAGTTGGCGCAGTATGTCTGCCAGTACCGCCTCGAACGATGCGAGATGGGCGATAATGTCTTTCACGGACCACTCGCCACAGGCCCCGGGGAGATTCCAGGTAGCTTGCGGCAGGTCTTCAACGGCCTTGATTACGGTCTCATGGCCGGACGTAAGCATGTCGGTGAGATTCATGTCTTGGGGGTCTCCTTTGTCTTCGGGTGGGCTAGGGCGCGGCTCGCCTAAGCCAGCACGAGCCGCGCAAAAGCTATGACAGGCTTACTTCGCTTGTGCGACGTTCAGCGCGACTGGATGCTCACGGACAATCATCTGGTGCAGGCGGTCCATGTTCAGGATGATCTGGGCATCTTGAACGCCCTCTTCCCAGTTCGGCGTCTTCCGAAGCGCTGCGATGTCGTCCATTGACGCGAACCATAGTTCCGCCGTCCCGTCGTAGCCAAGGGCATCTTGTGGCGGCCAGTTGATGTTGAAGTTCTGCTGGTAGCGGACGAGGCCAGGGTACTGCTTGACGATGGGCACATGCACCTCCAGCAGGTGGCGCTTGTACTCGTCGTAGCTCAGGTCATCGCGCTTGTTAACGAACGCCGTCATGCGAACAAGACCACCTGTGTTTCGAGCGGCCCCATCTTTGTCCAAAGTAATCGGGTGCTCTTCTACGACCATGTTGTGCAGGTAGTCCGTATCCAGAATTTCCGCCGCGTGGGCCAGCGGTTCCTGCGCTTGAGACATAGCGTTGGCGTGGTCTGCTTGTGTTTCGAACCACAGTTCGGCAATGCCGTCGTAGCCGAGGGTATCCTGTGGCGGCCAGTTGACGTTGAAGCTCTGCTGATAGCGCTTCAGGCCGGGCAGTTTCGCCACCATCGGCACATGAACGTCCATCACCTCTTGCCTAAACGTGTCGTAGTCCATGTCGGCGCGTTTTTTGTACAGCGTCATAAAGCGAAGCATCGGCTGCTCTCCTTAAGCACATGATCGATGCTTACAGGTTAGCGCTGAGGGGGGTGGGCACGCATCGGGAGCGGTGCCCTATCTTTATAATAGGGGATGCCTAACTTAATAGTTGGCGCTCGCGGGCGGCTAGCGAAGCATCCTCGCGGGACGTCACGTTGAGCTTGGTGAGGATAGCGGAGACATGATGCCCCACGGTTTTGGGCGAAATATGCAGGCGGGCGGCGATTTCCGGGTTGCTCAGCCCCTCGACAAGCAGGGCCAATACATCCATCTGGCGTTCGGTCAGCCCGGCGGGGTTTTCACGGGTGGTGCTACGCGTCCGGCGCGGCACCGACTCGACCCCCAACGCCCGCAGCTTCTGCCGCAGGTAGTCCAGGGCAGCATCTGCGCCCAGGCCGTCCAGGATGTCGAAGGCTTCGCGCAGCGCGGCTTCATCGCCGTTGGCGAGGGCCATTGCCCGCTCGTAAGGGCAGCCCAGGCGCCCCCATGCGGCAGCGGCCCCGCGCCAGTCGCCCTTAATTTGCAAGCGATACGGTTCGGCAATCCCCATCGTGGAGTCGACAGGTTCGCCGCAGCGCCACAGCCAATACAACGCCTGCCCGCGATACCACGCGTGCGGACGGTTCCGAATCAGGCCAAGTAAGGTACGCGCCTCTGCAACGCAGGCAGCAAAATCGCCCCGATACCACGCAATCTCGGCCCGCGTCAGGTAGATGAAGCCCGCTTCATCCGGCATATCGAAAAAATCTGGCGGGCTTTGCATCATATGCTCGGCAAAGGTTGTCGCCTCGGGGTCTCCGCGCCGGGCAGCCAGGCATCCCAGCACCATCCAACAGTTCAGGTGTGGGCGGTTGATGTAATCATAGCGGTTCGCCCATTCCCAGCCGAGCCGGCTTGCCTGTTCGGCCTCGTCCCAGCGCCCTGCACGCAGCAGTGCTGGCCCTCGAATGCAATACAAATACATTTGATACGTGTTCAGATCGTGCTCTTCGGTGTATTGCATCCCCGCTGAAATGTAATGCAACGCGCGCTGCGGCTGGTGCATCTCTACGGCCACAATGGCGAGGTTGACGTAGGCGCGCCCCGCCTGATCGTGCGACTTGCTTTGTAATGCGCGTTGTAAGCTCGCCTCGATTTGCGATAGCCCACGAGTCCCGTCAACGTTTTTTGTCAGGATCGTGCCTATCGTGGTCGAGACTTGCAGGGCAACCTCATCTGCCCCAACCGAGTCAGCGAGCACGAGGGCG
>CAYSVE010000597.1:0-3973 GCA_964434365.1 uncultured Anaerolineaceae bacterium
TGGTGAACGAGCGAGAGATGGTGACTCATGGACCACGCCTTGACGAGTTGGATGTTGGCGCATTCGCCCGTGTTGACAGAACATCTGTTGATGGTCGGGCTGGGTTGGGGCGGTAGCCGCGCGGGTATCGCGGCGTTCAGTGTTGCGCTAGTCGTTGCGGCGGTGTTCTTCGGTGCGGGTCCTCTGCTGATGTCGGTTGCGGTCGCGAAGTCGGTGCTGCTGGCTGCCGATGTGCTGTACATCGTGTGGATGGCCCTCTTCTTCTACAACGTCACCCGAGAAGCACAAACTGTGGGTGTCATTGGCGAAAATCTCCACCGGTTGACCTCCGACAAGGCCATCCAGAGTATGCTGCTCAGTTGGGTATTCGTCTCGCTGTTGCAGGGCGTCGGCGGATTCGGCGTGCCGGTGGCGGTGGTTGCTCCGTTGCTTGTAGGGCTGGGGTACACGGCTACGCAATCCGTGATTATGGCTTCGCTGGGGCACGGCTGGGCCGTGACCTTTGGGTCGCTGGGGACGTCATACGTTGCGCTGATGGCGGTGACGGGCGCACCGGGCGAGTTGTTCGCATCGGAGGCCGCGACGATGTTAGGGTTGGCGGGCTTCCTCAGCGGCGGCCTGGTCGTTTATGTGAGCAGCGGATGGCCCGGCGTTATACGGAGCTTGCCTGTTTTGCTTTGGGTGGGCGCAGCGATGGGCATTACGCAGTGGTTGGTTGCCGTGAGCGGCATCTGGACGCTTGGCGCAACATCGGGGGCGCTGGCCGGTCTTGTTGCCATGCTCGCCTTCTTGCTCTCGCCGTTGAACCGTGATGCGCCAAATGCGGAGGTTGAGCAAGTGCCCGCCGACGCTGGCACGCCGACGCTGCCCATGGCACTGGTCGCCTATGCGATATTGTTGGTTATCGCGTTTTCGATCAACCTTGTGCCACAACTCGAAAATGCCTTCGACCTTGTGCAGATACGCATCGGCTTCCCCGCAGTGGCGACATCGCTTGGCTGGGTAACGCCTGCCGAAACGGGACGCGTCATCAGCGTGTTTGGGCACCCCGGTGCGATATTGTTCTACGCGGGCCTCATCTCGTTTGCGATTTACCAGCGTGCAGGCTACATGCAGCCTGGGGCATTCGCGACGATCTGGCGCAGTGTGCGCAAATCCGCCATGAAATCCACCATCTCCATCCTCGCACTCGTTGCAATGGCCGTCGTGATGAGCCACGCAGGCATGACCTCACTGATTGCGCGCGGTATCAGCGAGACCTTCAACCAGACGCTGTATCCGTTATTCGCGCCGTTTATCGGTACGCTGGGCGCATTCATGACGGGCAGCAACACCAACTCGAATGTGGTTTTCGGAGACTTGCAGCAGCAAACCGCGCAACTCCTCGGCTTAAGTGTGCCACTGATACTGGCTGGGCAAACCGCCGGGGCCTCACTGGGGAGTGTGTTGGCCCCGGCCAAAATTATCGTGGGGTGTAGCACGGTCGGCCTCACCGGCCAAGAAGGCCCGGTTATTCGGCAGATGGTGCTGCTGGGCCTCATCCCGGTGATATTCGTCGCGCTGCTGACGTGGGTCCTCATCATGTTTGGCGGCTAAGTGGCAATTTGGTCGGTTATACGGTTGGTGTTGGGTGCTTGGTGTGGAAATCGGTCGCGTCCTGGTAGGCTTTGGCCACGGTGCGTACGTGTAGCATAAAGCCATACTCTTGAACGACAAGAAACAACAAACTTCATCATCTTCACCAACGAGGACTGCATACATGAAAGAAATGAACTTCGACTTCGCCTCGCGCCGCTCGATGGTTATCGGCCGGCGTGGGATGGTCGGTACGAGTAACCCGCTGGCCGCGCAGGCCGGGTTATCGATTTTACGTCAGGGAGGCAACGCGGCAGATGCCGCCATCGCGACGGCTGCTGTGCTTAACGTGACCGAACCCGCCTCGACGGGCATCGGCGGCGACTGTTTTGCCCTGTTCTACGATGCTAAAACGCGTGAGGTAACCGCCCTAAACGGGAGCGGACGTGTCCCAGCAGGGCTGTCTGTGGATCATCCCGATTTGCAGAGTCAATCGGATATTGAGACGCACAGTCATCATGCAGTAACCGTGCCGGGTGCCGCACAGGGCTGGGAAGACCTGCTTAAGCGCCACGGTACAATGTACTTCTCGACTGTCCTGGCCGACGCCATCCACTATGCGCGCGCTGGTTTCCCGGTGCATCCGGTGTTCGCTGCCAATTGGAACCGCATCGGTGGCCTGTTGTACACCAAGCCGAACACCGAAAACTACCTGCCAGGGGGTAAACCGCCCGTGACCGGTCAAATCGTGAAGCTGCCCGGCCTCGCAAAAACTTTCGAGGCGCTGGTCGAAGGGGGGGCGCAGGCGTTCTACGAGGGTGAGACCGGGCGCGCAATCGTCGACACGTTGGCCGAACTCGGTGGTACGATGACGATGGATGACCTCAAAGCGCACGAATCGACGTGGGATGAACCGATTAAGACGGACTATCGCGGTATTACGGTGTATGAGTGCCCGCCGAACGGACAGGGGTTGGCCGCACTGCTCGCCATGAATATCGCTAGCAGTTGGAACCTCGCCGAGATGGCGTGGGATGACCCCAAGCGCCTGCACATCATGGTGGAGGCGATGCGCCTTGCATTTGCCGACGCGCGCCAATACGTTGCCGATATGGCAACGAACCCCGCCCCGCTCGATGCGTTGCTGAGCGCGGAGTATGCCACCAGCCGTGCCTCGCTCATCAAAACCAATGAGGCGATGCAACCGCCGGCGTTCGGTGTGCCGACGCCGTCGTCGGATACGGTTTATCTCACCGTCGTTGATGGTGATGGAAACGCGTGCTCGTTTATCAACAGCCTGTTCATGGCCTTCGGTACGGGTATCGTCGCAAAAGGCACGGACGTGTTCCTACAAAATCGTGGGGCGCTATTCTCGCTGGACCCCGCACATCCGAATGCGCTCGCGCCGCACAAGCGGCCCTACCACACCATCATCCCTGGCCTGGCACTGAGGGATGATAACCTCTGGGCGAGCTTCGGGGTGATGGGCGGTTTCATGCAACCGCAGGGGCACTTCCAGATGATGAGCGCAATGGCCGACGACGACCTCAACCCGCAGGAAGCGCTGAACCGCCCACGGTGGTGTTTGGTCGGGGGCACTGGCGACAGTGTACTTGCTTTGGAGGAGGGGATGCCTGTAAGCACGATGTCGGAACTGGCGGCCAGGGGTCACAACGTGCGACCCGTCAGCGGCAAAAATCGAGCTGTGTTCGGTGATGGGCACATCATCCGCTATGACCCGGAGACCGGGGTACTGTACGGCGGCAGCGATCCACGTAAAGACGGGCAGACCGCTGCATTTTGATTACACTGTTGGGGAGCCGGGATAGGCTCCCCATGGGGTGTTAGTCGAGTTCGATCATCACCTTGAGGTAATCGCCGCCCGATGCTTCGATGGCATGGTAGGCCTCGAGGTAATCGGTAAACGGAAAGCGGTGGGTAATCATCGCGTCGAGTTGGAGTTTCCCGTTGGCAACCAGTTCGATGGCCCGGTCGTAGTCGGATTTCTGGTACATCAGTGTGCCGATAAGGCTGAGTTCGCGATCTTGTACCAGCCCAAGGTCGACCTGTGGTTTTTTGCCAAACACGCCTACGACCACAATCGGTGTGCCCTTGCGCGCGACGTTGATCGCGTCTGTGATGGTCGGTTCGACACCCACACACTCCAAAATGACATCGGCTTTTTCCAGGCCGAAGTCCCGCAAGATGGCCTCGCCGAGGTTTTCTTCGGCGGGGTCGACGGTGAAGTCGATGCCACATTCACGGGCTTTGTCCAGCTTATAAGGGCTGAGGTCGGTGATCATGACGGCCGTCGCGCCACTGGCTTTCGCGACCTGGGCTGTCAGGTTGCCGATCGGCCCGGCACCCAAGACGAGGACGCGCTTACCCTCGGCGCCCC
>CAYSVE010000598.1:0-3971 GCA_964434365.1 uncultured Anaerolineaceae bacterium
CGCCGGGTTCGGGGGCGCTGGCGGGGCGGGTGTACCGGTTGCTGAACTCCCGGCTGCGCGCGCGCTTCCAGCGTTTACGCTCGCTGAGGCCCTCCGTCTCGAAGGTGCTGACGTTCAGCTCCTCCGCGTGGTTGACGACCTGCGCATCGTGCGTCACCAGCGCGATTTGCAGCGTGCGGCGCATCGCTTCGCGCTGAATCAGCACGAGGTCGAGTTTGCGCGTGAGGGCGGTGCCCTTCTCCGGCCAAACGAGCAACACCCGTGTCCCCCGCATAAACGACAGGCGATCTTTGACGGAGTTCGCGTCCTCGTCTGGCTCCAGTTGCACAAGCTGCGGGCGCTGTTGGCTCATGGGCTAGCCCGTGTAGCTCTCGCTGATGAGGGTGCGCGCGTGTTGCAGCGCATCCGGCAGCGCGGCAGCATCTTTGCCGCCAGCCTGCGCCATGTTGGGGCGTCCACCGCCGCCGCCGCCCACGCGTTGCGCCAACTCGCGGACGATGTTGCCCGCGTGCAGGCCCTTCTTCGTGAGGTCCTCGCTTACGGTCACCATCAACTGCGGGCGATCATCGACCACGCTGCCGATAATCATCACCCCACTGTCGAGCTTGCCACGGAACCAGTCGCCCATTTCGCGGAGGGTTTCCATCGGCACGCCTTCCACCTGCGTGATGAGCGCCGGGACGCCGCCGACTTCTTCGACCGTGTCGATCATATCGTTGAAGCGGTAGCGCGCGAGTTCGCGCTGCAATTGGTCGATCTGCTTTTTGCTATCGCTGATTTCTTCGAGCAGCGCGCCCACGCGGTCCATAATTTTGTCCGGTGTCGAGACCATCCGCGTGGAAATCTCGTCGAGCTTCGCGAGGTTCTCCTGGATGAATGCCAGCGCGGCTGCGCCGGTAATCGCCTCTACGCGGCGAACGCCTGCGCTGCTGCTGCCCTCGCTGACGATGACGAACGGCCCAATCTCCGACGTCTCGTTGACGTGCACGCCACCACAAAGCTCGTAGCTGTAGCGCTCGTCCGCGCCGTCATCGATAACGATGGTGCGCACGGTATCACCGTACTTTTCGCCGAACAGGGCGGTCGCGCCCTCGGCGATGGCCTCCTCGCGCGATTTCTCGGCGGCGGTGACTTCGTAGTTAGCCAGCACAATCTTGTTCACTTCGTCCTGCACCACCCGGATTTGCTCCGGCGTCATTTTCTCGTCGTGGATGAAGTCGAAGCGCAGGCGCTCTGGCGCGACCAACGACCCGCGCTGCTGCACGTGGTCGCCGAGGGTGTTGCGCAGCGCAGCATGTAGCAAGTGCGTCCCGGTGTGGTTGCGGATGATATGCTTCCGGCGGGCGAGGTCCACGCGAGCCTTGGCGAAATCGCCGACTTCCGGCGTGCCATCGACCACCTCACCCTTGTGGATGATCAAACCACTGATTGGGCGCGCCATGTCCTCTACGACGACTTCCCAGCCCTCACCGCTGATGGTGCCGGTGTCGCTCACCTGGCCGCCGCTCTCCACGTAGAAGGGCGTGTCGCGCAGCACGATTTCGACCTTATCGCCCACAATCGCCGACTTGATCGGACGACCCTCTTGCATCAACGCCACGACCGACGACGAGACGATCGTCGGGCCGTACGGGTCGTAGACGACGCCAGTCGCAGGGAGTTTGTTGTTTTCCTTCAGGTTTTCCAGCAGGTCGGCGTAGCCCTCTGCGGTGCCCATGCTGCCCATTTCGGTGCCGGCGCCGCTATCGAGGGCGTGTTGCTTCTCCGCTTCCTCGAAGCCTTCCATGTCGACCTCGAAGTCGCGCTCCTCGGCGATGTCCTTCGTCACCTGGATAGGCAGGCCGAGCGTCGCCTTCAGGTAAAAGGCGTCGGTACCGCTGAGCGTCTTTTTGCCTGCCTCACGCAGCGCATCGAGCCGTTCGTCGAGGTCGGCCAAACCGCGATCCAGCGTGCGACGGAAGAGCACTTCTTCTTTCGTGATGGCGCGTTTGATCATCTCGGCTTTGTCGACGAAGTCGGTGTAGTGGACGCCCATCACATCGATGGCGGTTTGCGCGACTTCGGCGAGAAACGGTTTGTCGAAGCCGAGTTTGCTACCGAAGCGAGCCGCACGCCGTATCACAAGGCGGCACACCGAGTCTCGGCCTTTGGGGCCGGGCAACACCCCATCGCCCACGAGGAAAACCGCCGCGCGGATGTGGTCTGCAATCACGCGGTAGGGTACATAATTCGCCTCGCGTTGGGCATCGGTATGGCCGCTGAGTGCCTGCGTCGTCGCGATGATTTCGGTAAACAGGTCGGTGTCGTAGTTGTTGTCGGCACCCTGCACAATGCTCACGATGCGCTCCAGGCCCATGCCGGTATCGACCCCCGGCGCAGGCAACGGGTCATCGAATTCACCCGTGTTATCGGGGTCGGCCTGTTTGCGGTTGAACTGCATGAACACGAGGTTCCAGATTTCGAGGAAACGCTCGTCCTCGGCCTTCAGCATCGGGATGATGTCTTCATCGCGGCCATCGGGGTCTTTATCCCAGTGGATTTCCGAGGTGGGGCCGCACGGGCCGGTATCCGCCATTTGCCAGAAGTTCGTCTTCGGCCCCATCTTTGCCACGCGCTGCGGATCGACGCCGATGTCGTTCACCCAGATGTTGTAGGCTTCCTCGTCGTCTTCGTACACCGTGTACACGAGGCGGTCCGTCGGCAAGCCGTAGACCGTTGTCAGCAGGTCGTAAGCAAACCGAATCGCATCCTTCTTGAAGTAGTCGCCGAAGCTGAAGTTGCCGAGCATCTCGAAGAAAGTATGATGCCGTGGCGATGGCCCCACGTTTTCGAGGTCGTTGTGTTTGCCGCTCACGCGCATGCACTTCTGCGATGTGGTCGCGCGGCGGTAGTCGCGTTTATCCAGCCCGAGGAACACGTCTTTGAACTGCACCATGCCCGCGTTCGTGAACAGCAGTGTGGGGTCGTTCGCAGGGACGAGGCTCGATGACGCCACCGGCTTGTGGCCCATCTCCTCGAAAAACTCCAAAAATGCCTGGCGCACTTCGGCGCTGGTCATGCGTTTCATCGGCGCGTCCTTCGGTTGTCATCGCGGGAATTTCGCCCCGCATTATAGACGGCATACAACCCCGTTACAAGTGAGCCGATGTGCTACAATGGCCCCCTCAAAATGACCACAACCGATGCCCGCGATGGGTCGTGTGCATACGTGCGCGATTGCCTCGGCGATTGGGCGTAGAAAGGGAACGGACGAACGAATGGACACAGCAAAAGTTTCGATCGACGAGCAGGTCGAGGTGTTGATGAGCGGGGCCGAATACGGCGACCCGGACACCACCAAGGCCATGCGCAAAGACCTGAAGGAACGGCTCATCGAGGCGGAAAAAGAAGGCCGCCCGCTGCGGGTGTACTGCGGCTACGACCCGCGCACCAGCGACCTGCACCTCGGCCACACCATTACCATGCGTAAGCTGCGCCAATTCCAGGAGTTCGGCCACGATGTGACTTTTCTCGTCGGGACGTTTACCAGCCTCATCGGTGATCCGTCGGACAAGGACAAGGCCCGCGACCAACTCACGCCGGAGCAGGTCGACGAAAATGCCCGCACCTACGCCGAGCAGGCCTTCAAAATCCTCGACCCCGAAAAGACGCGCGTCCGTCGCAACGACGAGTGGCTCTCGCCGCTGGACTTCGCCGATATTATTCGGTTGGCGAGCAACTTCACGGTGCAGCAGTTCCTCGTCCGCGAGAACTTCGCCAAGCGCCTCGATGCCGGTGAGGCCATTTACCTGCACGAGATGTTCTATGCGCTGATGCAGGCCTACGACGCTGTCGCGCAGGAGGCCGACGTGCAAATCGGCGGGCAGGACCAGTTATTCAACATTCTGGTAGCCGGGCGCAAGCTCCAGCAGGGCCTCGGCCAGAAGCCGCAAATCGCCATCATCATGGGCGAGAGCCTGCCCGGCACCGAC
>CAYSVE010000599.1:0-538 GCA_964434365.1 uncultured Anaerolineaceae bacterium
GAGGGCCGCGGGCGCAATAAACCCCCCGGCCCACCCCGCTGGCTAAGAGGGGGCTAGAATGGGGCCGGTGTGCTTCGAGGTGCCCAGCAAATACGAAATCACCGCCGGGGGGCGCAAGCTTATCGGCAGTGCGCAGGTTCGGCGGCAGGGCGGGGTGATGCAACACGGCTCGCTGCCCCTCGCAGGCGATATCGCGCGGATATGCGACGCCCTTGTGTACGAAACCGACGCCGAGCGACATCGCGCTCGGCAAAAGGTCCGCGAGCGCGCCGCCACCCTCGAAAGTGCCGGGTTGGCGGGCGTCACGTGGGAAGATGCCGCTTTCGCCGTCGCCGAAGGGCTGGCCGAAGCACTCGACATCGAGCTGGTGGCCGGTCAGCGCTCCGACGCTGAAACGAAAGCGGCGGCACGGCTCTACGACGAGGTGTATGCCTCAGACGAGTGGACGCTCAAACGGTAAGTGCCGCTTAGCCGAACGGCCAATGTGTAGGGGCGATGGGCGCGGGCCCATCGCCCGCCGCCGTGCAACGCCCCCAAT
>CAYSVE010000599.1:548-3964 GCA_964434365.1 uncultured Anaerolineaceae bacterium
CCGCCCCCCCCGCGCCCCCCGTCGGGCGCCCGCCCCCCCCCCCCCCCCCCCCCCCCGCCGCCGTGCATCGCCCAAATGCTTGCCCGCACCCCGCACCGCCGTTTATTCCGTATTCACCACCTCCCGCACCAACGCGATCACGCGCTCCGGTTCGTCGAACTGCATGTTGTGGCGCGTGGGAAACGTCATGAACACGCCGCGTGTGGACATCGTCGCCATCTCGCGCTGGAGCGCCTGCCAAACAGCCTCGGTTTCGGCGGCCTGTGTCACCGACATCGGCGCGCCGAGGAAACTGCGCGTTTCACGCTCGCCACGCGCGACGACCCACAACGGCAAATCGCCGAAGTCATCCGCGAGGGGGTAGGTGGGCAGGTCGTAAGCCATATACTGCGCCTCGATGTAGCTTGTCGCGAGGAACTTCGGCTCCAGCAATTTGTTCTGGTAAAGGCGTAAATCCTGCGGCGTGACGCCCGGCGGTAACTCGAACTCCTCCGGCGGCTCGCCGAAATCGCCACCACGCAGGCGCACGGCGCTCGCAAACACCCTTATGCCGAGAAACTGCGTTTCCAACGCGGGTGGGTAGGCCGCTGCCTCGGCGGCGAATGTCGCCGGGCCGGAAACCAGTAACACCATCGCTCGCACAGTGTCCGGGTAGTCTGCCGCGAACTGCCGCCCGACCACACCACCGAACGAGTGCGCCACGAGCGTGAGCGGTGTGCGTTCCCCGGCGGCGTCGAGCAGCGCGCGCAAATCCGCAGCGGCCTCTGCCGGGGAGAAGGCCGCGCCCTCCGGCAGGGGGTCGCTCCAACCATACCCGGCGCGGTCGTAGCTGCACACCCGCGCGAATGCGGCGATGCCAGGCTGCACCAACGCCCAATTGAGCGTGAATCCGCCCACACCCGCCTCCAACAGCACCGTCTCGTCACCCGTGCCGGTGCACCACAGGTGCATCGCCCGGCCATCGACAGTGTACACATTACCGGGGGCGGCTTGCGCCTGTACCACCCCTACCGAAAAAGCCAAAACTGCCACCAGAAGCAACAGCCGAAAACGCATAAAATCTGCCCTCATTGGCTTGCAACGAAGGTCGTTATATCACAGGCACCTTTGCCGCGCATGAGTCTCCCGCGCGACGATAGTTGAGGCGGCATAACGCTTAACATGACGAAAACTTGACGAATGAATCAAGAACGCATATGCTATTCGTATAGTCAATGTTAGAAAGCTGTTCGTTGTGCGTATCTACGGCCTGGATTTCACCAGCGCACCCAGCCGAAAAAAACCGCTTGTGCTCGCTACCGCGTGCTTCGACGACGCCACGCTACGGATCGAACAGGTCGATACATTCGCAAAATTCGACGGCTTCGAGAACTTGCTACGGCGTGAAGGGCCGTGGGTCGCTGGGTTGGATTTTCCGTTTGGCCAGCCGCGCAAACTCATCGACAAAATGGGTTGGGATCGCTCGTGGAGCGGCTATGTCGAGCACGTCGGTGCGATGACCAAACCCGCCTTCGTCGATACGCTCGATGTGTATATGGCCCCGCGCCCCAAAGGCGATAAGCTGCACTTCCGCGACATCGACCGCTTGGCGCGCGCCCAAAGCCCCATGACGATTTACTTTATCCCGGTGGCGCGCATGTTCTACGAGGGCGCGCCACGGTTGCTTCACAGCGACGTGAGCATCATCCCGAACCGTCCCACGAACGACAACCGCGTCGTCGTGGAGGCGTACCCGGCGCTGCTCGCGCGGCGCTTCGGCAAAAGTTACAAACACGACAACAAAGACAAGCAAACCGATGCCCGACGCGCCGCCCGCGCCCACATCGTCGAGGGCCTGCGCGAGAACGGCGAGGCGGTGTTTGGCTTTTCGCTGAATTTGCCCGGCGCACTCGCCGATGCCTTCATCGAAGACCCCACCGGCGACAGGCTCGATGCCGCGCTGTGTGCGGTGCTTGCCGCGTGGGCGTCTACGCGCCCGAACTACGGCGTCCCTGTCGACGCCGACCCGCTCGAAGGTTGGATCGTCGACCCCGATTTAGAAAGGACACCCTGATGCCGCGTCAACTGCCGTTGTTCTCTGCGGAGCCACAAACCCCTGAAGACCTCAGCCGGAATTCGCCGTTCAGGCATGCGCTGCCGTTTTTCGCCCAACACCTGCAAAAAGAAGGCAAGAGCGACCACACCGTGAAGGCGTTCATCGCCGATTTGAACCTGCTCGCCGAACATGCCGGGGAAGACCGCGCCCTCGGAGACTTTCACACGAGTACGCTCAATCGCTTCCTCGAATGGATGGAAAACGGGCGCGGTGTGCCATGCAGCCGAAAAACCTACGCCCGCCGCGTCACCAGTTTGAAGGTGTTCTTCAAGTGGCTGAAGGGCCTCGATGCCATCCCCACCGACCCAGCGCTGAAAGTGCTCCAGCGGAGCGGGGCGGCCCCGCTTTCGTATGCCCTCAACCCAGACGAAATCCACCGGGCAGCGCGCTTCGCGCGGACGATGAAACGCCGCGAGGAACACGACACCCGGCCCGAAGTGCTGTTCCGGTTGGTGTTGGATACCGGCATCAAAAAGAGCGAGGCCATGCGCCTTATCGTCAACGACATCAAGCGCGAAGACCCCGAGCGCCCGTACTTGCACGTCTACCATACCGCGCGTAACGTGTACAAAGAGCGCAAAATCGACCTCGACCCGGATTGGCTAACGATCTTCGATGAGTACAAGTTGCAGTACGGCATCACCGATAAGGTCTTCACCTGTACCGCGCGCAATTTGGAGTACATCCTCCGCGACATTTCGGTAGGTGCAGATATCCCTGCGCAAATTTCGTTCGAGGTGCTGCGGTGGTCCAGCGCGGTGCGCGATGCCCGCGCCGGCGTCGATGCGGACGTCATCCGCGAAAAGCTTGGCCTCAGCCGCGTAAGCTGGCAGGAGACCGGCACGAAAGTTCAGCAGTTGGTCGACCTCCAGCTTCGTCAGGAGGCGGGCACCGCCGGGGCCAGGTAAGTCGCCAAATATTTGATGATTTCGGTGACCCCCGCCGCGTCGATACCCTTCGCATCGGCCACGACCTTGATTTTGTTACCCGCGATGCTGTCGCGCTGCAACGTTGCGGGTTGGTCGATGTCGGTGGTCGCGTCGATGCGGTAGCGATTCGTGTTCACAGCCAGGCTAACGCGCAGTTCCGACGTTTTAAACGGTGACGTGCCCGACTTCTGTTTGCGCTTGCCGCGCGCGTTGGTCTTCGTGTAGGGCAGCTTGTGCTTGGCCTTCGCGATGATCGTAATCTGTAGCTTGTTGCCGTCTAGCAGCGTCGCGGTGTAGCTCAGCCAGGTGAACTCGTAGCGTGCCTTGCGCGTTTGCACGATGCGGCGGTTCTCCTCACTCAGCATGTCACCCAGGTCCAGGTAGCCTGTGGC
>CAYSVE010000600.1:0-3956 GCA_964434365.1 uncultured Anaerolineaceae bacterium
CCGCCGCAGGCCTTCGAGGCGAACCCCAAGCTTGTGTGGGACTGGTACGCGCATCGGCGCGAGGTTGCCAAGGACGCCAAGCCAAACCCCGGCCACCATGCCCTCGCCGACCTGCAACGGCACTTCGCCGATATGGTTGTGATTACGCAAAACGTCGACGACCTGCACGAACAGGCCGGCAGCAAAGATGTCATTCACCTACACGGCAACATCGCCACGAACAAGTGCTTCTACAACTGCAAGGGAGACCCCACCCCAGTCGACCTTGCAACGTTGGCGTTCGACCCACACGACGGCCCACCGCACTGCCCACACTGCGAGCGAAAGTCCGTGCGCCCGTCGGTGGTGTGGTTCGGGGAGATGCTGCCGGAGGCCGCGCTCAAGCGCACGATGCTACTTTCGGCAGCAGCCGATGTGATGCTCGTCGTCGGCACGAGTGGGCTAGTCACCCCGGCAGCGTCGCTGCCAGGTTACACCAGGGAAGGCGCCGGCAAGATCATCGAAGTAAACCCGGACTACTCCATGATTACCCGCATCGCGGACGAAAAACTGGAAGGCCCCAGCGGTGAGATGCTGCCGAAGCTGGTCGCGGCATTGGAGGCGTTGGGTTAGGGTGAGCATGCCGGACCCTGTGCCGAACCGTGTAGGGGCGCGGGCGCGTGGACACTGCCCTACGCCATGCTTTGCCCTTGGGCGAGGCTCGCTATCGCATCGCCTGCACCCCTACGCCCTGGCGACCTTACTTGCCCTGCTGGCCGTCACCACCCACGCCCACGCCCAAACGACGTGGGAGGTGTACCTCGACCACGGCGAGACCGCCGACGCCGTCGTGTTTGTGAACCCCCTCAGCGGGGCGCAACGGGCCGCGACCGTCACCGGCGAGCGCTACACCGTGCTGCCGGATGGCCTGCTGTTCTACGACATCGAGAACGCCGCCGCCCGGCTGATGCGCCCCGACGGCTCTGTCGAAGATCACCCGTTCATCACGCCCGGCGGCTACCGCGTCGATTGGGCGGTGGGTGCGGGCAAAATCGCCTGGACGCGCGTCGATGGCCCGCCGGAAGCCCTTACCACGGTCACGCGCGTCGCAAACCTCGACGGCACCGATGTCGTCAATGTGTTCGCCGATGGCCCACGCAATGGCATTCGCGCGCTGCCGGTTGCCTTCGATGCCGACGGCACCGTGCTCTATATGGATTTTCAGCCAGACGGCCTGGGCGATGTGACGCCGTTCACCGAGTACGCCGGGCTTTTCCAGGTAAGTTTGAAGGATGGCGACGGCGGCATCGAGACCTAGCCGGGCGAACCGGGGTGCTACTGCGGGGCTGGGCTGGGGAGTGCCTGTTTTTACGGCTGGCCCTTGCCGAGAACCTGCGTGGCTTCGACCTCAACATTGTGAACCTCGTCAACGGCGCTCGGCGGCGTATCCCGGCGTTACGATTGGCGAACTACACACAGGGCGGCAGCCTGCTCATCGCGCCCGATGGCAGTGCGGCGGTGTACGGCCTCGCACGGGTGGAGAACTTCGGCACGGCAGAGCAAACCGTGGAGACGATTTTCGTGTTTGTGGACCTGCTCGCGGTGGAGCAGCGTGCCCTCACCGACCCGCAGCCGACGACCCTGCGCCCGCTACTGTGGACCGAAGCCAACAGCGCGGTTGTGCTTACCAGTGATACCGAAAACGGCACCTGGAAGCTGGACGTGGCCACGGGTGAAATCGAGCGCATTGCATCGCTGACATACCTGGGGCGCATCGGCTAAAGGTTCCTTCAGAAATTGTTCATAGCCGCAGTGTTGGGGTTCGCGCTATACTAATGGTTACATTTCCGGTTCATCAACCCAGAAGCGAAACTCATGGATAGAGAGAAAGTCCTCCAAACCACCGATAACCTGAAACAGCGCAAGGCAAAGTGGCCGGTGGTTGCGCCTATCCTCGATGACCTTTACCCACCGCGCCCCTACAAGCGCCGTGGTACTGTGCTCGATATGCTCATCGGCACCATCCTTAGCCAGAACACCACCGACCGCAACAGCGGCCAGGCGATGCAACAACTCAAGGAGCGCTACCCGACCTACGAGGCGGTGCTGGCCGCCCCCGAGGCGGAACTCATCGACACGATACGGATTGCCGGGTTGGGCAACCAGAAGGGGCCGCGCATCAAGCGGGCGCTGCAAACCCTCCTCGATGAGCGCGGCGAGTTCGACCTGGAATTCCTCGGTGAGATGGACGCCGACGAGGCCCGTGCCTGGCTCACGAGCATCAAGGGCATCGGCCTGAAAACCGCCTCGATCGTGATTTCGTTCGGGTTTAACGGCAAGGCCTTCCCGGTGGATACCCACGTGAACCGCGTTAGCCAGCGCATCGGCTTTACGCCCCAGGGCACCACGCCCGATAAGGCACATTACATCATGGAAGCAATCGTGCCGCCAGAAGACTACTTTTCCGCGCATTTGCAACTTATCCAACATGGGCGTACGCTGTGCAAGGCACGTAGCCCAAAGTGTAGCGAATGTCCGATCAAAGACCACTGCGATTATTACCAGGGGTAGCAGCGATGACCACAATCGACGATCAGGAAATCAATGGACTACGTCACAACCTCGAATTGCTGCGCTACCAGATCAACAGTGGCCGCGTAGACCCGGCCTTCCTCACGACACAAATCGAGCGCATGTCGTCGTTTATGGAGGGCATCAAGGATGACCGCCGCGAGGCAGGCCGCGCCGAGCAGTTCGAGTTGCTGTACAACGTGAGCCGGGTGCTTGGCTCCTCGTTGGATTTACAGGATGTGCTCAACCAGGTGATGGACGCGGTGATTCAGCTAACCGGTGCCGAGCGCGGCTTTCTCATGCTCCGCGACCCTGATGGCGGATTGCAAGTACAGGCCGCGCGCAACCTGGACCAGGAAACCCTGAGCAGCAGCAAATTCGGCTACAGCCGCACCATCACCAACCGCGTGCTCGATACCGGCGAGGCCATCGTCACCACCAACGCCGCCGAAGACCCGCGCTTCAGCGGCCAAACGAGCATCATGTCGCAGTCCATCCGCAGCATCATGGCGACACCCCTGCGCGCTCGCGGGAGCGTCATCGGCGTGGCCTACGTCGATAGCAGCATCAAAGCCGGGCTGTTCGCCGAACACCACCTCACGTCGTTCGAGGCATTTGCGGGGCAGGCCGCTATCGCCATCGAAAACGCGCGTCTCTTCAAGCAAACCGACGCCGAACTCGCCGCCCGTGTTGAGGAACTCACCCAGCTACGGCGCATCGACCGGTTGCTGAACGAAACACTCGACGCTGACCAAGCGATGCGCTACACGTTGGAGTGGGCCGTGCGCCTCGCCGATGCCGACTTCGGCCACCTGGGCCTTGTCGAGGGCAGCCATGTCGCGGCGGCGCTGCACCACAACATCGATGGCGATGCGCCTGTGATGCTGCAAGAGGCCTACCCACGCCTGGCCCGCGTGCTGGAAACCAAGCTGCCCCTACTCGCCCAGGCAAACGACGATGGCGTCCTCATCGTGCCCATCATGCGCGAAACGCAAATGCAGGGTGTGGTCATCGTACGGCGGCGTGGCGTCAAAGCAACAGAAGCCTTCTCCGAACGAAAAATCGACCTCGTGCAGCGCGTTGTCACGCGTGCCGCCGTCGCCATCGAGAATGGGCGGCTGTACGAGGCGGTGCAGGCCGCCGACCGCGCCAAAAGCGAGTTCGTGGGCATCGTCGCGCACGACCTGAAGGTGCCCATGACGAGCATCCGGGGCTACGCCGAACTCACCAGTATGATCGGCGACCGGCACCAGAACTTTGTCGACCGCGAAGCGGAGTTTCTGGAGAAGATCACCGATACCGTCGGGCGCATGGAAGTGCTCGTCAGTGACCTTGCGGACATCAGCCGCATTGAAAGCGGCCACTTCTTCAAGGAAGAAATCACCGTACCGGTGAGCAAACTCGTG
>CAYSVE010000601.1:0-3953 GCA_964434365.1 uncultured Anaerolineaceae bacterium
TGCCGCCACCGAACCACGACGCGCCCATCGATCCACCGAGTCGATGTAACCAGGCGTGCGGAAGTAATGGATGACATCCCCACCGGTAGCGCGCACTGTTTCGCGGAACTCCGGTGCAACAGTCGTGTCTACACGCACGTAAACCCACAACGGTTGGCCCATCAGCCTAGCAATATTGGCATAATCAGTAATCTGTCCGGCCTGATCCACATGGGTGTATAACCATTCTTGGCGATTTTTGGCCTCAGCTATGAACCCATTCCCAACAAAATCTGGAATTCGATAACTTGAGATTGACTCGTCGTGCACGAAACAGGAATTGCATTGGGTCGGCACGGCATTTTCGAATCCACCACACGCGCATTGGCGCTGGTCGATGCCTTCATTTCGTGGAAGTTTGAGGTCTCTAGCCAGGATGGACTCTGCACTCAAGCCGATCTGCTGAGCATTTGCCTGGCCGCTCGTGAGTGGCGCTTCACTGGAATACCGTCGGTTCGTCGGGTTCAGCGCGGTGATGTTCATCAACAGCACAAAGCACACAAGAGCGGTCGCAAGCGCGACGAAAGAGACAATATTGTGGGGTGATCTCATAGTTTAGAACATGCTCATCTGGGTGGGGCCGTTCGGGTCATCGTCGTCGGGTTGCTCCGGCTCATCGATGGCTTCCTCGGGTGTGGCGTTGGCTTCTGCTTCGGTCGCCTCTGCCGCTGGCTCCGCCTCCGGCTGCGGAAGCTCCATGACCGGGTCGGGTTCGCGCTCCTCGGCGGGGGTTTCCGCAGGAATAGGAATATCGACCCCTGGCTGAATACGCTGCGCGATTTCCTCCTGCTGGGCGTCGGTGAGGTCATCGGCACGCATCGTCGCCTCGATTTTCAGTTGGGCGAGGTCGTCGTCATCGAAGCCGACATCGTACATTATTGTGCGGAGCGTCGCCTCGGTATGGTTGTCGTCTTCTCGGATGACGTGCTTGTACTGCTCTTTGAGGGTATCGCGCCAGTCGTCGGCGAAAACACTCATACGTTATACCTCGAACGATTGGTTCAAATCTGGAATGTCCACCTGCCCGGGTAGGTCCGCAGCGAGTTTTTGTGCCGCTTCCTCCTCACCGTGGACGAGGAACGTGCGCGCTGGCGGTTGTTCGATTTTGCCATACCACTCGCGTAGTTCGTCGTGGTCGGCATGGCCACTGAAGCCGTTGAGCACGTTTACCTGGGCATTGACCTCGTACTCCTCACCCCAAATGCGCACGCGCTTCTCGCCGTCGACGAGGCGACGACCCAACGTGTGCGGGGCCTGCCAGCCCGTCACCAGGATTGTGTTGCGTGAGTACTCGATGCGGTTGCGCAGGTGATGCACGATACGGCCATGTTCCATCATACCACTCGCACTGATGATAATCATCGGGTCGGTACGGTTGTTGAGGGCTTTGCTCTCCTCCACATTGCGGATGTAGTGCAATCCCCGAAAGCCAAACGGGTCATCGTCGTCGTGCGATTCCATAAATGCGTTGATCTCATCATCGTAGCACTCTGGGTGTTGGCGGAAAGCCGAGGTCACATCGACAGCGAGCGGGCTATCGACGTAAACCGGAAACGGGGGGATTTCGCCGCGTTCGGCCAGTTCGTTCAATTGCACGACAAGTTGTTGTGTGCGCCCTACTGCAAACGCAGGCATGATGATGGCTCCGCGGCGGTCGAAGGTTTTGAGTACGATGTCCTTGAGTTCCTTCTCAGCGTCGGGATACGCGTCGTGGGTACGTCCACCGTAGGTGCTTTCCATCAATAGGATGTCGGCGCTGTCGATTGTCGATGGGTCGCGAATAATCGGGATGCCCTCGCGGCCAATGTCGCCGCTGAAGACGAACCGCTGCTGCTTACCGCCCTCATCGATGTCTAGCACGACCATCGCACTACCGAGCATGTGCCCGGCATCGCGCAGAGTGAGCTGTACACCGGGAGCGATGCGATGCGATTTGTTGTAACCCACAGAGACAAACGAGTCGAGGGCATGTTGGGCATCGCGTTGGGTGTAAATCGGCTCGACCACCGGCTCATCCTTCTTGCGTCGACGATTCGCGTATTCGGCGTCGCGTTCCTGGATATGACCGCTGTCCAACAGCATCGAAGTGCATAGGTCGCGCGTGGCGTGCGTGCAATAAATGTCACCGTCGAAACCGCTCTTCACGAGGTTGGGAATATTCCCAGAGTGATCGATGTGCGCATGCGAGAGCACCATTACGTCGATACTTGTGGCATCGTACGGCAAATGTCGATTGCGCCGGCGCATGTCTTCCTTGCGACCCTGGTATAACCCGCAGTCGAGCAGCATCTTCGTGCCGTTCACCTCGATGAGATGCTGCGAGCCAGTGACGGTTTTCACCGCGCCGTAAAATGTAATCTTCATCAACTCACCTCATTCAATACGTCGAGCATTTCCTGGCCGTAAGTTGCACGTCGCCACGGGCCAAGCCCTGGGATGCCCTCCAGGTCCGCCAGCGTGCGTGGGTAGTCCTTTGCGAGTTGCCACAGCACGCCCTTGGGCATCACCACATCGGAGTGCACCCCACGTTCGATCCCACGGTTCTTGCGCCACTGCTGCAACGCGCTGAAGCGCTCCGTAACTTCGGGTGAGGGTGGGGTGGGCAGTGGCGGTGGCTCTGGCAGGTCTGCGACTTTGCCGCGCTTGACCGCTTCGATAATCTGTACCCCGTATTGGTTCAGTCGCCCACGAGATACCCCACGTATTTTGGACAAATCGCGCTGGGTGCGTGGTTGCGCTTTCGAAAGCGTGACCAACACCCGATTATTCAGTATTTTGTGTGGTGGCACATCGGCCTCCTGGGCGAGTGCCTCGCGCACAAGGTACAACTCGCGCAGCACGGCCATCTCGCGGCCACGGACCTGGTTCGGACGACCGATTCTCCAGAATCCATCGGGGTCAAAGCTGCGGTCGACATCGGTTACCGCTTCGCCATCGCGAAACAACTCCTGCGCCTCTTCCCAACGGTCCATGTCGATGAGGTCGGCCCGTAACCTATCACGGAGTTCGGGCAAGAAGTGGGTATCCATTTGGGCGTATTTCAGTTGCGCTAGTGGGATAGGCCGCGCGCCCCAATCAGCTTGCTGGTGGCTTTTGTCTGGCTCGATGCCGAAGTAATGTTTGAGCATGTTCGCCAGCCCGATGTGCTCGTACCCGGCCACGCGCGCAGCGATCATCGTGTCGAACAGGTTTTTGAGCTTAAAGCCGTAGTCGCGGTCGAGGTTGATCAGGTCATATTCGGCGGCATGGAACAGGATTTCGATGTTGGGGTTTGCCAATAGTACCCCAAGCGGCGACATATCCTCGATCGGAAATGGGTCGACGATGTAGTCGTCCTCTCGGGTGGAAATCTGCACGAGGCAGACCCGTTCGCGGTAGGCGTGCATGCTGTTGGCCTCGGTGTCGAAGGCCAGCAGGGGTTCGTTGGCTAGCTCCACGGCCAGCCAGCGCAACGTTTCGGTGTCGTCGATGTAGGTAAATGGTGGCAGGTCGCTCATAGCCACCCCCGTCGATTGAAGTAGATGAGCATGATTAAACTGATGACCACCATAAATGCGGCGATAAGGCCGAAGGCGTTGCTGTTCTCGCTTAGCGGTAACGGAATGTTCATCCCGTAGATGCTGGAGATTAACGTGAGGGGCAACATAATTACCGAGATCACCGTGAGGATGCGCATCACCTCGTTGATGCGGTGGGTCGCGAGCGTGTCGGCAGTTTCGGCCAGGCCGATAACAACCTCGGCGTCTTCGTCGATGATGTCGCGCGCTTTATGTAGATGATCGACGATATCGCCGAAGTATTCCTCAAAATCTTCGTGAATGATAATGTGCTCGGTAGCCTCAAGTTTTTCCAATATGGGCACTTGCTGGCGAATGATGCGCTGCTGCGCGATTATAATGATGTGCTGTATGCGA
>CAYSVE010000602.1:0-3948 GCA_964434365.1 uncultured Anaerolineaceae bacterium
CGCATCACACCTTCAACACAATATGATGCTCGAACGCGCGCAGCGCCCACCACGCCAGCCCGGCGACCCAGGCCAGCGAGTACAGCAACCCGTAGGCGATCTGCCAGTTCGGCACCGGGTTGTACGCCGCCCACATCAGCGTGGCAGGCGCAGCCGTCGGCACCAGGTACCACAACGGGCTGGGCAGCAGCCCCACAAAGTGCACGAAGGGCAGTTGCGTCACGATGCCGATAATCAGCATCGGCACGAAGAAGTCTGTGATGGACTGATAGCGCACCACCATCACGAAGCCCATCAGCGTGAGCATTATGCCCAGCAGCAGCACACCAGGCACCAGCAGCAGCCAGTTGTACCCCGTGAGGCCGTACGCAATCACCGTCGTGATGAGGCTTTCCAGCAGCGCCAGCGTGCTCAGCGTCACCACCTTCGACGTTAAGTACTCTGGCACGCTAATGGGCGTCACCGTGAGCGCCTCCAGCGTGCGTTCACCCTTCTCGAACAGCACCAGGCCAGCCACATACAGCATCGTCGTGCCGCCCACCGCAAACAAGAACATGATCGGTAGAGCAGTCGCCAGCCACTCACGGCTGAGGAAGGTCCCCAGCCCGAACGCCAAGCCCAGCGCCACAGCGGCACCGATGTAGTACAGCTTGCTACGCCATTGAACGATGACGTCCAGGCGCATCGTGCTAAGTAAGCGTGCAGTCGACATGCGTTACGCTCCCGTCAGTTCCTGCCCAGTCACCTCGATGAAGATGTTCTCCAGCGTGGTTTCCTGGGTGTGGATCGTCTCGATAGGGTAAGTGTTCAGCAGGTCGATGAACGCGCTGTTGCGGCCCAGCCCATCCAGCGAGAACTCTTTGCAGTCCACGTCAACGTCACCATTGCGGTAGTGCACGGCCACACTCCGACGCCCATATCGTTGCTTCAGGGCCGCAGGTGCATCGATGAGCGCCAGCCGCCCATTGACGATGAAGGCCACCCGGTCGCTCAGTTCGTCCGCGACCATCATGTTGTGCGTCGTCACGAAGACGGTCGTACCCCGCTCGCGCATCTGCAAGATGACATCCTTCACCAGCCGTGCATTCACCGGGTCCAGGCCGCTGGCAGGCTCATCCAAGAAGAGGATTTCTGGCTTGTTCACCAGCGAGCGCGCGAAGTTCAGGCGGCCCTTCATGCCCTTACTAAACTGCGACACCATCAGGTTGGCCGCGTCCTTAAGCCCAACCATTTCCAGCAGGGTCATGGGGTCTTCGGTATCGCCGCTGTACAGCGACCTGAAGTAGGTCAGGTTTTCCAGCGCTGTAAGCTTAAGGTAGTGGTTCGGTAGCTCGAAGCTCACGCCGATGCGCTCGTAGTAGTTGGCACCCCAGGTGCTCAGTTCGCGGCCCATCACACTCACGTTACCGCTGTAGCCCTTCAGCAGGCCGATGAGGATTTTCTGGGTGGTGCTTTTGCCCGCGCCACTTGGCCCCAGGAAGCCCATGATTTCACCCTTCTCGATTTCGAAGTCGATGCCGTGCAGCGCTTCCTGTGCTGCGCCGGGGTAGGTGTAGTGCAAGTTCCTGACGGTTATCACGCTTGAGTCTCCTCGTTGTTCAGTTGTTGGCGGGCCGCGTCGATTATTTGCGCGATGACGGCCTTCCCCGCCTCTAGGTTCGCGTTTGGGGGCGTGAGGGCGGCGTCTAGCATTTCGCCCATAAATTCGATGAGCTGCATCGCACTCGGGGTATCGGCGTCGGCAGGCACGACGTCCTCGATGCCGACAAGCCCATAGCTCATTACGTTGATGATGCGCCCGACGACTGCCGGGTCGACATCCTCACGGACGGCCCCAACCGCCTGCATGGCACGGATGAGGTCGGTGTTGACGGCTTCTTTCATATTGAACGCCTCCGGGTTCTTCTTCGCGAGCGTGCCCATCACACGCAGGTCTTGTGTGTAGAGTGCCGTGATGAGGGCGTTATTTTGCATGGCCCCCAGCACATGTTTGAAGATGGAGCCGAAGCTGCCCGCGTCCGGGTCGGCTTGCAGCCGCGCGATGAAGTCGGTAGCGTAGCGTTGCATTTCGCGTTCCATGGCTGCCACAAAGACGTCTTCCTTACTGTTGTAGTGCAGGTAAATTGCCCCCTTCGAGACGCCTGCCTCGCGGGCGACATCGCTCACGGTGGTTTTATCGTAGCCGTAGCGCACGATAAGTTGGGTGGCGGCATCGAGTATGCGTGCCTCACGCTCGGGATTTGGGTGGTTGTTGGCGAAATCTGGTGTCATATGACCGTGTGACCTATTACGTAATTCTGGTCATATCGTACGTCTGAAAGGACAGAGCGGTCAAGTGAATTTCGTATTGGGGATGTATTGTGATGTTAAGGGTGTGTGGGGTAGGCGATGAGAGGCTCGCGGCCTCGGCGGCTGGCCTGCGGCCTGAGGGGGGCGCGCCTTAGATGAGAACGCTGTGCGGGATGTGGATGTTTGTTGTTTTACAGGAGATTTCTCTTGTTCAAAATGGTACTGAATTCAACCGGGACAAAATATCTGTGTAGCCCTCCGAATACGCAACTATAGGGGTAACGGTAGTAATCAAGTGTAGACTTGCACCTTAGTTTTTCATAAGGTTCCTTTATGGGAGCCATCCGAAACACGCAGGTTCGTTGACCGGACAATCTGTAAGAAATTGCTGCACACCATGCTTTGCATCTACAACCGTAAACCTTCTGGATCGGACCGAGAGAGTTCAGTTCACCAGACAATGTGGTAGTAATTGATACAGCAGTGCCCTCATCAGCATCAACCAAAAACAGTTCACTATCGGTTGTTGTCAGAGTAGCAATCTGACCACTCCAAGGACTTCGTCTATACCGACCGTCACAGTAGGTTGGCATTACAACACCAGTTCCTAGGTCAAGTTTATTGAGGGTATTGGCTTCAATAGCGTAAATCCATACATCATACTCTGCAATTACAGTCGTTCGTGGCCGCGGAAAAAATAGCAGAACATATTGCTCATTCGGCGACCAGAACGCAGTATCTAACTGGTCGGAAGGTATTTCAACCGTTACCGTATTGTTCTGGTCATTAATGTCAACAATGGTTAGTTGTGTTGTTCCCTCGCGGATATAGATTAATTGTTCGGATAACATGGTATTTACGGTATCTTGATCACAACTAGGTGATTGCCTAGATTTAGAATTACTTTCAAATAAACCAATCAATTCACCTTCCAAACCGAATATCTCAATCGTGGAACCATAATAAATTGCAATTCCGCTGTCGTCCGATAACCACTCAATTCCATAAACGTTATCGTAACCTCCGATAGAAGCTTGAGAGGTAAATTGCAGAACACTTTCGGTTTCTGGGTGATATACGTAAACAGATGTTAATAAATCTTCTACTCTTGAGAAACTGAAGGCAAGTATGTCTGTTTCCGTCGCCCAACTAATATGATCATAAAATCCCGATCCCACATTAATAATCCGTCCTATATCAGTTCCATCACCGTTACTCATAGAAAATACATGCAGCTCCGATGGGTTCATTTCTCCAGCAGCATAAGAAAACCACGAGTAGTTTGGGGATGGTCCTGGACCATAGATGTAATCATAACCCGTCTTGGCAATAACACTTTGACCGTTATAGTCAAGTTGACTAATTATGAACGCTTGTTGTTCCTTGGAGTGATAAAAAAATTTCGGAATTTTATCTTGTGACTGAACTGGAAGTGGGTGAATTATCTGAAAAATAACGAGTGTGAGCAACAGAGTGGCAATGGTTTCTTTGAATTTCATTTATTTCCTCACGTATTAGAAATAAGAGGTTGAATAGGGTGGATCCATCAAATGTGTGGACCCACCCCCACCTTTTATATTACCTTAGGTTTGTGCCGATAGGGTCTTAAGTAGGTTATCGAAAATAACGTGAAAACAGGGTATGCTGTTTCTAAAAATG
>CAYSVE010000603.1:0-3945 GCA_964434365.1 uncultured Anaerolineaceae bacterium
CGCGCAGCGAGTGGGTTACGCTGGTGACGGCCAACGACGGCCAGGTCGGGTTCGAGAATGCGAAGCGCTCCATCGGCGCGGAGTACGACGACCTGAAGATGCTCGGCGTCGACGATCTCGAAGGCGTCGATGCGCTGTTCCAGCCGGTGGGTAACAGCAAACAGCAACCCCTGGCGGCCATTCTCCGGCTTATCATCCCCAGCCTGGGGCGCTTCACGGGGCAGGGCCACGTGCATGCGAAGACGTTGTACTCTGCGGTGAACGTCATTCGGCGTTGCCCACCGGGGCCGCTGTTCGCGACGCTCAGCAATAACCCAGACTTCGAGAACGTGGGGGGCAATTACTGGAAGCTCAGCCAATAGGCCGAACTTAACCGACTTGAAAGGAGGGAGCACCTCGTGAGTTCGCTACCCAGCGCACTATCTAGGCCAACCGAGGACACCGAGTTCCACATCGACTACGACTGGTGGGAGAAGCGCGAGGACCTGCGGGCATACATGCTCAGCCACTTGCCGGAGGACGAACGCGACCGGCTGCTGGAAAGCGAGGCCGACCGCACCGTCGACTACATCGACCCCGAAACCGGCGAGGTCTTCCAGCTTCACGAGCTACAGCAGCCGATTCGCGCGGCGGCCCGCCGCGATGATTTCATCAATCCTCACACATCGCTGGTGGATAACATCTTTCGGGTGTTTTTGGCCAATGGCAACCAACCACAGACGGCCCGCCAACTTGCCCCTTTCGTGGGCAAAGATGCCAGAATTATCGTGAAGACGATCGGTGGGGTGCAGGTGTATAAGGGCCTGCGCCCGGTACGTAAGTGACGCAAATAGAGGAGAACAGTTAATGGGTCGGATTGTCAACACGGCCAGTACGGGTAAGCGCCGCAACCAACTGAGGCGCACGATCGCCGAACTCCTGCGGCGGCTTAGCCAGAAGGGGGAGATCGACGACGACGCGAAGGACATGGTCGCGATGATCGTCTACAGCCTCAACGAAATCGACGCGGGCATCCAGAGTAGCGCCGAAGCGTGGGAAAAGCGCGATTACTGGATTAAGGCGGAGGGCTTCCGCCGCGAGTGGATGTGGGTGAACGACATCGCCGACGAACTCGCGGACATCGTCGAGCAAGGCGGTTGGGATAACCTGCCCACCACCATGGTGAAGCTCATCCCGCGCTTTGCCGACATCAACGTGGCGAAGTACACCCGCAGCCCCGACGAATGGAAGGGCAAGCACGCCGATCTCATCCACGAGTTGGCGGGCTAACTAATCGTAACGCGATGCGATCCACGGCTCCAGCAGGGCGTAGTTCGGGGCGACGCCGCCGCTTGCGCCCACCACATACTCCCGGTCGATCACCAGCCGGTCGAAGCTACCGCCGCTGAAGATCACCGGGGGGATGTACCGACCCATGTACCAAATCGACATGTTCGTATCCATGTTCTGGCGCAGCACCCACCAGGCGCGCGGCCAGTTCAGCGGGTTCGCTAGCTTGCGGCCCAGCGCACTCAGCACCTGCTGCTGACGCCCCGCGCGGGCGTAGTCGTCGTCGGCGTGCCGGGTGCGGGCATATGCAAGCGCCGTTTCGCCGTCCATGCGCTGCCGCCCCTCCTCGAAGCGAATGCTGATCGTCCCGCCGTCGCGGGTGGGGTAGGCATTATCGACGATCACGCGCGGCACATCGATCGTCACGCCGCCGACGGCGTCGACCATTTGCACGAATGCGTCGAAGTTCAGGCGCGCGTAGCGGTCTACGCCCACGTTGAAGTTCTGCGAAACCGCGTCGGAGAGCAGCTCTGGCCCGTAGCCGCTGGCCTCAAGTTCGCCGAGCACGTTCACCGTGTTGATGCGCTGCGAGCCGTACCCTGGCACCGTGATGAACACATCGCGCGGGATCGACAGCAGGCTAACGCGCATGCGGCGCGGTTGTATCCCCACGAGAATGATGGAATCGGTACGGGTGGCGTAGCTTTCGCCGGGGCGGGCGTCGAGGCCTAACACGAGAATATCCGCCGGGGGGGGTGGCACGATCACATACAGCAGCGTGAGCGCGGCACACGTCAGCGGCGCGATCAACAGTGCGATGAGGATGCGTTGCCAGCAGCCGAATCGCTGCCGCACGCGGGGCAATTTTATCGGGCGGATGGGCTGCAACCGCGAGAGTTGGTCTTCGAGTTCGTGATGGGTCATGGCTTAGCCGAAGGCAATGCCCAGGTCGCGGGCCATGTTGATGATTTCGCCGTGCGGATTCACTTGCTTCATCTTCACGGCGTCCTCCATCGGCACGCCGACCATGTTAGTTCCCTGTAGCGCGACCATCTGCCCCCATTGCTGCTGCGCCACCAGATGCACCGCCATGCTGCCGAAGCGCGTTGCCAGCCAGCGATCGCGGGGGGTGGGCTGGCCGCCACGCTGCACATGGCCGAGCACCGTCACACGCATTTCGACGTCGATACGCTCGGTGAGCATCCGCCCCACTAACGCGCCGATGCCCCCCAAACGGCCATCGGTGAACTCACCGCCATCGATGTGATACTGCAATTCCCCATCGATGGGCATTGCGCCCTCGGCGACCATGATGAGGCTATAGCGCCGCCCAGAGGCGGTAATATCGCGGATTTTGTCGCACACCACCTCGATGTCGAAGGGAATTTCGGGGATGAGAATCGCGTCGGCGCCACCTGCCACCCCGGCTATCAGCGCGATCCAACCGGCGTGGCGGCCCATCACTTCGAGGACCATCGCACGATGATGACTCTCGGCAGTGGTTTGCAGGCGGTCGAGCGCTTCGGTCGCGGTGCGGATGGCCGTATCGAAACCGAAGGTCACGTCGGTTTCGGCGAGGTCGTTGTCGATGGTTTTGGGCACCCCGACGATCTTCGCGCCGAGCTTCACCAGCTTGTGCGCAATGGCCATCGTGCCATCGCCGCCCGCCACGATGAGCGCATCGAGGCCAAGGTCGTTTATGCGGGCGAGGGCCTCATGGCTGACATCCACCAACTCGACCGTGCCATCGGGGCGGGTTACGGGCCGTGCGAAGGGGCTTCCACGGTTCGCTGCGCCGAGCACCGTACCGCCCCGCGCGTGCAACCCCTTTACCGAGTGCGCCGTCAGTTCGATTGTGGGGAGCTGGTTGTGCAGCCCGTCGAACCCCTCACGAATGCCGATGACATCCCATCCGTAGCGGTTTTTCGCGGTGAGTGTCACCGCACGGATGACCGCGTTAAGGCCGGGGGCATCGCCGCCCCCGGTCAAAATACCGATTCGGTTCATTAGCGGTATAGTTCCCAGCTTTCCCCATTCGGGTACAGCACGAACACACCGCCGTTGTACCGCTCGATGAACAGGGTGCCATCGTCGGCCTGTTGGGTGCGGGTATCATAAACGAACTCCCACTCCTGTACAGCCCAGCCAACGCGATTGCGCAGGCCGAGGTCGCTGCGCCACAATTCGCCAAAGCCGAAACGCGGCTGCACCGTTTGCGGAGGTTGTGGCTCTGGCCAGCTATCATCGCGGGGCGGGTCACCTTCGACGTACGGGTCTTCATGCGCAGACCACAGCACATCGCCGCTGGTGTGGTGCAGCACGTAGATGAGGTCGCTTTGGTCCTCCCACAGCATGTACCCGAATTCGAACCGCTGGAACGTGCCTAAAGCCTCGGTGGGTTCGGCAACCGGGCACGAATTCACCGCAGGTGTTTCGAAGAACCAGACGAACTCGCAGTTGGTTGCCTGGGAGTTTTCGGCCTCTGGCGATTCCTCGACGAGGTTACCGCCGCTCACTGCACCCCGACGGCCCCCTTCGGTGTTTTCACCGCGTTGGCCCTCCCCGGGTGCGTTGTCACCGCCCTCACCGGGGTTGTCCTGTGCTAAGGCTGTCCCTGCCACGCTCAATACAAGCCACAGGGCCATAATAATTGTCAGACGGACGTTGTTCATCGTT
>CAYSVE010000604.1:0-3941 GCA_964434365.1 uncultured Anaerolineaceae bacterium
TGGGGAACAGGTTCATCGTGAGGATGGCATAGCGCATGAACGTGCGCCCGTGGAACCGGTAGCGCCCCAGCGCATAGGCTGCCAACCCACCGAACCCCAGCGACAGCAGCGTCGCCGAGGCCGCAACGATGGTGCTGTTCACGATGCTGATGAGGAACTCGCCGTTGCGGATGGCCGTCCTGTAATTGGCAAGCGTCGGGTCGTTCGGGTAATACGTGACGGGGGTCGACCCGGCCTCCCGCTCCGTCTTCAGCGACGTGTTGATGGCCCAGTAAATCGGCTCGATCGAGTAAATGAAGAAGATCGCCGCGACGATGAAAAACCCGGTGCGGCCAAGGATGTTCGAGATGAATTTCATTGGTTAGGCCTCGTCGATCCGCAGCGTGCGCATGTAAATGACCGTGAAGAACAGGATAATCAGGAAAATCGTGACGCTAATCGCGGACGAGTAGCCCAATTGGAACCGCTGCGTCAGCGCTTCGTAGCCGTAAGTGGCCATGCTGAAGCGTGTGCGCCCCAGCAAAATCTCGAATACGTCGAACACACGCAGGGTCACCATCGTGCGCAGTACCAATGCCACGCCGATCGTCGGGCGCATCATCGGCAGCGTGATGAGGAAAAATCGCTGAATAGTGTTCGCGCCATCGATTGACGCCGCCTGGTACACCTCTTTGCTTATCGCCAGCAGGCCCGGCAACAGGAACAGCGCCATCGTCGGGGTTTCTTTCCACACGATGACCAGCACCACCGATGGAATTTGCAGCGCGGGGTCCAGTAGCCACGTTTGGGGCTGCTCGATGAGGTTGAGGCCCAGCAGCACCTGGTTGATGATGCCTGTATCGTTTGGGGCCAGCATCACATCCCAGAATTGCGTGGCGATAAGCGTGGGAATAGCCAGCGGCACCAGCATCGCTAGCCGCAGCAGCGTAAGCCCGCGCATTTTGCTCGCGAGCACGCTTGCCATCAGCAACCCGAGCACCAACTGCAACGCGATGGCGAACACCGTGTACACCACACTCGTCCAAAAGCTCTCGATGAAGTCGGGGTCGCGCGCACTGAGGATGAAGTGCTGCCCGAAAATATCGAACGAATTGAAGTCGCGGTAGCGTTGCTCGCGGTAGGCGGGTTCCAGCACGTCGCGCGCCCGTGGATACACCACCTCTTCCACACCGTCCCGGTTGATCTGGGTGGCGCATGCGGCAGTCTCGGGGTCGGTTTCGCATTCCAGCAAGTCTAGCCGAACCGAGAGCAACTGCGTGTAATTATCGAAACCGACGAACTCGACACTCTGCGAACTCGCGAAGCGTTCGTTGGTGAGGCTGGTCACGAACACCTGCTCCAGCGGGCGAATCGCGATGACGATGAGCGTGATAATCGTCGGCATCAGCAGGTTCCAGGCGTTGCGGGTGTTTTTGCTGGTGATATCCTCATCGCCGCCGAAACGTGCCCAGTTGCTCATAAGGAAGAAGCGCCCGAAAAAACCGAACACCAGCAGGCCCAGCCACGGCCCGCTGCGGCTGAGCGCCTCGTTCCAGTCGACATCGACGCCCGCAGACGAGACGAACAGCGCCTGCAAAATCGCGCCGATGCTGATGACGAATATCCAGTTGAACACCAGTTTGGCCCAGCGGGCCGCGCTAATGTGCCCGGTGCGCAGCCGCAAACCCAGCCGAAACAACAACACGCTGCCGAACAACACGAGCAGCGGGCGCAACACGCCGATCGTGTTGACGAACGCCCACACGATGTCGCCAGCGGTGCCGGTGCCAAATGGGATAGCCGGTGTATTCGTGGTGACCCACACCAGCGCGCCGATCCCGCCCAGGCTCAGCAGGTAAAACAGCACCGCAATAAGTTCGAACACCGGGCTGCGCGGCTGCACGCGCGTATCTGTGAGCATAAGCTTTCCCCGTCGTGGGTAGGTTGAGCAAGATGTAGCGATATGCTAACGCAAAGGGGGGACCCCGCGCGACATTTGCGCGGGGTCAATTTTGTGGTGGGCTTACAGCCCAAGCTCGATCAACAGGTCTTCCAGGTCGAACTCAAGGTCGTCCATCGCGATGCGGGCATCCTCGTCGCCGCGCAACACACTGTGGACGGCGTTACTGTAGAGCGTGCTCACGTCGTTGTAGCGGCTGCCGCTAATCGTCGAGGGGCGCGGCACCGTCGTGGTGAACACGTTTTCCAACCGGGCGAACAGGTTGCTGGCCGAAAGCAGTTCCGGGTCATCGTATAGCGCTTGGATCGTAGGGTTGTAGCCCCCCTCGATGGCGCGTTCGCGCTGTTCGTCGTAGCTGGCGAGGAACATCACGAGGTTCACGGCGGCGTCCTGCTCGTTGCTGTAGTTGCTCACGGCGAGCTGCCAGCCACCGAGTGTCGCAGCCGGGGCACCGCCCTCACCGGCGGGCAAAGGCCCCACATCGAACAGGCCCGCAATCGTGCTGTCATCGCTGTTGCCGAGGTTGTAGGCGTATACCCAGTTGCGCATGAAGGCCGCGTCGCCAGCCTGGAAGATCGCGCGCGAGTCCTCCGGCGTGTGGCCGATGACGGTCGGTGGGCTGATGGTGCCGATCCAACCGGCAGCCCGCTCGATGGCGTCGATGGTTTCGGAGTTGTTCACCTGCACTTCGCCATCGGCGCTGATGATGCGCCCACCGCCCTGCGACGACTGCCATTCCAGGCCGTTCACCGTGGTGGCCTCGCCGATGCTGCCCTGCCACACATAGCCCCAGAAGTCGCTGTTGCCCTCGCTGCGCTCACCCTCCTGAATCGTGCGCGCCGCAGCTTCGAGGTCGGCCCAGGTCGCGGGCACGTCCAGGCCATACTTCTCCAGCAGGTCGGTACGATAGTAGAACAGGCCGCTATCGGTGTACCACGGCAGCCCCACGAGACGGCCATCTACGATGTTGTTTTCCACGATAGCCGGGAAGTGCTGCTCCACCACTTCCTGCGGCACCACTTCGAAGAGATCCACCATGTGTTCGGCGAGGATAGCCGGCCAAATCACATCCATGGCATACACATCGACGGCGGCGCTACGGCTGCCCAAAAACTGGATGTACAGGCCAAGGCGGTCCGTCACGAGGTCCGGGCTTTCCAGCGCGCTCACACTCACATTCGGGCACAGTTCCTGGTAGCGGCTCAGCGATGAATTCAGCAGTTCCAGGTCGCTACCTACCGCACCCGCCGCGATGGTGAGGTCGGGGTTACCGGCAGGGCACTCGAAGTCCTGCGCATAGGTGGCAACGGCGGGGGCCGTCAGCAGTAGCACACAAAGCGTGAGTAACAGTCGTTTCATCATGAGGAGGTCCTTTATTTTGTGTAGAACGAAAACGTTAGATCGCGGGTTCACGCCGGGGTTCCGGCATATCATAGTTTAACCGCCGCGCGACGCGCAGCACAGGTTCTGCCGTTAGCAGCGTGTACTCCTCGGCACTCAGGTCTTCCCAGCCCAGGCGTTGGCGGCTGTCCTTCAGTTTGGCGTCGGTGCCGTTGGTGCGGTCGGTGTAAATGCGCCGGTCGAACAGGTTAAAATCGAAGTCGTGCGGGTTTAGGCCCAACCAGTGGATGAGCTTGGTCATCTCGCGGTCGCGGTCTCCGGTCATGCGCTCGTACGTTGTGGAGAACACCCACGAAGCGTCGAGTTCGGGGTTATCCATAAAGCTCTCGTTGATGTGCACCCAGTTGTTCAGCGCTTCGATGGTGCGCTGGCGCGTCCAAATTTCCTTCAGGGGCACATACGTTTCGTAAGGCTTCAGGCGTTCCTCGTGCAGCATGGAGGTAAACGTTTTGAAGACGTGCCGCGTGATGTGGATCACCTTGGCATTCGGGAACATCGCGCGCAGGTAAACAGCCATGTCGGCGTCGTACAACACCTCTTTGAAGCCCCAGATGGGCCGCCCGAGGTCCATCGCCGTGTCGCGCCACATAGAGGTGACCAC
>CAYSVE010000605.1:0-2255 GCA_964434365.1 uncultured Anaerolineaceae bacterium
CGAGTGAGTGCCCGATGGCATGTGCCATACCGAGGCCGGTGCCACTGCGATAGCCGAGCATCACAGTGTGCGCGGCGAGCAGCATTTGTGCGCGGGCTTCCATGTCGTTGCCGTTAGCAACAGCACGCGGTAGGTACTCGAACACAGTACGTACACCTTGCAGGGCAAGTGCATCACCATAAGGGTTAGCGAAGCGACTGCTGTAGGCTTCCAGCGCGTGGGTGAGCGCGTCCATGCCAGTTGCAGCCGTGACAGGTGCAGGTAACCCGGCTGTCAGGGCGGGGTCTAACACGCAAACATCGGCCTGTGCACTGTCGTGCCCGACATAAAACTTGCGGTGCGTCTCCGGGTTGCTGATGACCCCGAAGCCGTTCGTCTCGGCACCGGTGCCCGCTGTGGTGGGGATGGCTATCACCGGGTGGCGCGCGGGCACCAGAGGATTGCTGTAGTCGAGGCCGGTGACGGGGCCGGGGTTCGTCACATGGAGCACGATGCCCTTGGCCGCATCCATGGCGCTGCCGCCCCCCAAACTGATGACGACAGCTTCACCCGCTGCTGCAAGGGCCTTGCTGCCCGCCTCGATATTGGCGACGGTGGGGTTCGGTTCTACGCCAGTAAATGTGATGACCTCGATCTCTTGGTTCGTAAGCGCTTCGCCGACAGCGTCTACAAGCCCGGCTTTCACAAGGCCAGGGTCGCTGATGAGGAACGCGCGCCCGGCTCCTAACCTGCGCACGATGTCGCCGAGGGCCATCGCAGCCCCCTCTGCCATGATGAGCCGTGGCGGGGGCGGTACATCCAATTGCATTTGGTGAAGTGGGGTCACTTCGGTTACTCCAATCGATATTGTTCTAGCGCAGCTTCGTCGACTGTGGCACCAAGGCCGGGCGCATCTGGGATGTGCACATACCCCTCGCGATCGATCGCGAGCGGCTCGGCCATGATGAAGTCGCGTCGCTCGATGCTCCAATTGGGCGGGTCGTACGGGAATTCAAGGTATGGGCCGCCGCCGACGCCGCAGGTGACGTGCAGGTTCGCCAGCACGCCGATGCCGTTACTCCAGGTGTGCGGCGTGAAGGTGCGATTCTTCGCGATAACGAGTTCGGCGAGCATCCGCACGCGCAACATCCCCATCGCCAGCACGACATCCGGTTGGTATACATCCAGCGAATCATGTTCGACATACGCGAGCAGTTCCGGCAGGCTGCGAACCATCTCGCCACCTGCGATGCGCACTTTGCTATTCACACGTAGGGTGTGCAGGCCGGGTGCGTCGTTGCCCTGGAGCGGTTCTTCCAGCCAGTAAACACCGAGTTCACCCAGCGCATCCGCGAGATACTGCGATTCCTTCAGGTCTGCCGTCGGGCTGATGTCGCCCGGCATTTGCCATGCCTGGTTATAGTCCACCATGATATCCATCTCGTCGCCGATGCCCTCGCGCACAGCCTGCACCGTGTCGATGCCCTCGCGCACGGCGTGGCGTTCGATGCGAATCTTCATCGCTTTGAAGCCCTCATCACGGAGTTGCTGCGCGGAGCCAGCCCGTTCGGCAGGCGGCTTGAGTTCACCACATGAAGCATACGCCAGGATTTTGTCCGTATAGTTGCCAAAAAAATGGCTCACAGGGAGGCCCGCTGCTTTGCCGATGATGTCCCACAGGGCGGCTTCGAGCGGCCAGTAGCGCCCACCGTGGAACAGCAGCGTTTCGATGCGCTGGACATGCGGCATGATGCGACGCGGGTCTTCACCGATGAACAGGCCCTTGTACGGCTCGAACCCGTCCATGGTATCGCCACTTCCGACGCCAGTGATACCCGCATCGGTTTCTACGAATACCAGTGTCGCGTCGAAGATGTCGCGCGGGTTGGGGTCCCACGCCGCGTTGAAGGGCGGGTCTAGCGGCAGGCGGTAGCGCTGAATGCGGATGTCGGTGATTTTCAATGCAGAGTTAGCCTTTGTTGTCGTGTCTTACTTATCGTGCCAGGCATTACCATAAATACGATGTGGGGGATGTCAACCGTTTGCAAAACTCGGCATTTTGCCCTAAAGCGCTGTGATGTCGTCGTAAATGGGTTCTAGCGCAGCGTACAGTTTGTTGAAGATGGGATAGGTCGCGTCGTAGGTTTGTTTGGCCGCGGCGTCTGGCATGATGGTCACCGCGATTTCGTTCATCGTTTCGATCATGTCGAAGTTGGGGTAAAGCCCCCACCCCCCCCCCCCCCCCCACCCCGGGCCCCACGAAGTTGGCACATAGG
>CAYSVE010000605.1:2265-3932 GCA_964434365.1 uncultured Anaerolineaceae bacterium
CCCCACCCCCACCCCACCGACCAGCGCGGCTCCCATCGATGTGGCCTCTTCGAGAATGGCCAGGCGATGCACTGGCATCCCGTATACATCGGCCATAATCTGGTTCCAGATGCGCCCACTCGCGCCGCCGCCTATCAGGCGCATCGCGTCGATTTCGGTGCCCTGGCTGCGGAAGGCGTCGAGCACCACGCGCAGATTCATCGTGACGCCTTCGAGCACGGCGCGGTACATGTGTGCCCGGCTGTGCCGAATCGTGAGGCCGATGAACGCGCCGCGTGCGTGCGGGTTCCAGCGGGGGCTACGCTCGCCCATGAGATACGGTAGGTAAAACAGGCCATCGGCCCCCGGCGCGACCTTCTCTAGTTCAAGGTTCATCAGGTCATACGCGCTGATGCCCAACCGTGCTGCCATGTCTTTTTCGAGGCTGGCGAGTTCGTCGCGCGTCCACTGGTAGCTGGCGCCTGCGGCCTGCATCGTGCCGGTGGGCATCACCATGTTGGGGATGACGTGGCCGAAGGTGAATGTCTGGTATTGTGGGTCGTAGATCGGTTTCTCGGTGGAAATAGCAATCCACGACGATGAGCCGACATAATTGTAGGCCGAACCCTCGCGGATGACGCCTGCCCCGGCTGCTGCGCACGCGCCATCACCCCCACCGATGACGACCGGGGTGCCTGTCGCCACGCCGACCTCGTCGGCGACTTCTGCGCTCACCTCGCCGACGACATCCACCGATTGACGGATTTCTGGCAGCTTGTCCTCGGGGAGTTCGCACGCGTCCAGCATGGTGGGGGACCAAGCACCTGTGTCTAGGTCGTAGAGGTTCATACTGCTCGCATCCGACGGATCGGTGACGAACGCGCCCGTCAACCGCGCGACCATCGCGTCCTTCGCATGCACGAACTTGTGCGTCGCGTCGTAGCTGCTGCGCTGATGGTCGCGTATCCACAGGATTTTCGCCAACGAGTACGAGGAACTCAGGCGGTGGCCTGTGCTCTTGTATACATCCTCGAAAGACACCCGCTCGCCGATCCAGCGCTCCTGGTCGAGCGCGCGCTGATCGGCCCAGATAATCGCATTGCGCAGGGGGCGGGCGTTCTTATCTAGCGCGACTGCACCCATCATCTGCCCACTGAAGGTGATGCACGCAATGTCGGTTTTGGCGACGTGGGTATCGGCCAGCAGTTGCTTGGTGGAGACGCATACCGCCGTCCACCAATCCTCAGGATTTTGCTCTGCCCAACCAGTATGGGCGTATTCGGTGTCGTAGGCGTAAAACGCACTGCCGACCAACCGCCCCTCGCGGTCGTAGAGTGTGGCTTTATTGCCAGTGGTGCCCAGGTCGTGGGCAATAATATAAGCAGCCAAGGGTGGTATCCTCTTTGAAATAAAGCGTAGTTTGACAGCATTTCTTGGGCCACAGCATAATGTGCGCGGGGCATAAATACAAATCGTGGCAAATGTTGGGATGGACGCATGAGCAATCGCGAGGAACGAAACTTCACTGAGCGCGAGTTTGAGGAGTCTTGGGTGGCGGTGGAGCGCTTTTTTGCGAGCCAGATCATCATCTACAATGGAGCACGCCTCACGCCGGTGTATCGTTTCGTATGGACGTGCAACACCACGTTCGATATCACCAAACAGGTGCGGGCGACACAGGCCATGCA
>CAYSVE010000606.1:0-3929 GCA_964434365.1 uncultured Anaerolineaceae bacterium
GAGAAGGCGAGCCCATGCTTACCTTTAACATCCGCTACGCAGCCCAAACCCTGCTGCGCGGCGGCCTGTGGACCGTCTTCGCGGTGATTTGCATCGCGGCGGGTGTGTCGTCGGTGGTGGCCCTGCGCGGCCTCGGCCTTGCCATCGAAGAGGCCCTCGTGAGCGACATCCGCACGACGAACCACGGCGACATCTCGATGGCGCGCGGCGAGGAAAACCCCTTCGCGGCCCTGGCTTTCGCCACGGCGGATACCAACGACCCGGACAACTTCTTCAGCGAGCAGCAGCTTACGCGCATCCGCGCGTACATCGAGGACGACCTCGGCGGGATGATCAACGTGTACCACGAGGGGACCGGCGTGCAAATCACCCCCGTGGATGCGGTGACGGCGGGGCGTCCACAGTTTGTGAGCACCTTCTTCATCGAACCGACGACATTCTCGCTCACCGGTCCCATTCCGATGATCGAGCCAGCGGGAACTGCGCTCACCGATGTGCTCACCGAGGCGGGCCAAATCGTCGTCAGCGAGAACTTCGCCGAGGCCAACAGCGTCGGCGTCGGCGACCCGGTACGTGTCAGCGGTGCGGAGGACGACTACACCATCGTCGGGGTGGTCGCGACCGAGCAAGAGGCGGGCTTCGAAGACCTGATCGCGTCGTTTTTCGGCTTTGGGTATTTGCACATCGACGCCGTGGAAACGATCCTCGACAACACCCTGCCGAACCGCGTCAGCATGATATTGCCCGAGGGCACCGACCTCCAACCCGTCGCCGACCGCCTGAACAGCATCGCACCGCGCTCCGAGTCCATCGCTACAATCGATGACCTGGAAGAAGCGTTTTCGCAGGTGGGTGATGTGCTGGGTCGCCTCATCGTGACGATGGGCTTAGGCGCACTGCTCATCGGCGGGGTGGGCATCATCAACACGATGCTGGTGATGGTCCGCCGCCGCACGATGGAAATCGCCACGCTGAAGACCTTCGGCGCACGGGGCGGCGAAATCGGGTGGCTGTTCGTCACCGAGGCATTTTTGCTCGGCCTTATGGGCAGCATCGTCGGCATCATCATCGGTGTAGCGCTCGGCGGCCTGGTGAACCAGTACGGCGAAGCGTTTTTGCAGCAATCGCTGGCATGGCGCTTGCATCCCGAGGCGGCGCTGTACGGGCTGGTGCTCGGCCTCAGCATCACAGTCGTGTTTGGGGTGCTGCCCGTCTTCACGGCGATGCGCGTGCGCCCGGCAATCGTACTGCGCCCCAACGAAATTTCTGCGCCGACGGTCGGCATTTTGCGCGGCCTCGCCGCGTTGATGCTGGTGGTCGGCTCGGTTGGGGTGATGGTCGGCAGCATCCTCGGTGGGCAAATCACGGGCTTCTGGTGGGGCGATATGCTGGTCGGGCTGGCGGGCGTCGCCGGGACGCTGGCCGTGCTGGGCATTTTAGTCGGCATTTTGTGGATCCTCGTGTGGATCATCGGCAGGCTACCGGCCTTCGGCATCATCGATTTGCGGCTGGCCCTGCGCAACCTCACCAGTAGGCGCACCCGCACCGCCACGACGCTGCTCGCGCTCATCGCGGGGATGTTCGCGCTCAGCAGCATTACGTTTACCAGCCAGAGCATCCGCGAGGTGATTAACTTCCAGTTGGGCGATGCGTTCGGCGGCAATGTGCTTGTCTTCCCGCTCACGTCATTTATCCCCGGCGGGCAGGGCCTCACGAACTCTGTAGTGAACGCCCGCATCAACAGCCTCGACGGTGTGGAGGCCCGCACCGAACTTGGGTTCTACGGCGTGGAAGTTACCGCAATCAACGGTGAGCAGGTGGAGGCGCGCGTTATCGACTTTGGCCCGTCCGATGACGTCGACGACGACAGTCCCTTCGCCGACCAGGAATTCACGAACTTTAGCATCGGCCTTACCAGCCGCGAGAGCAACAACCCGAACCTCGCCATCGGGGGCATCACTGCCGGGCGCGACCTCACCCCGGAGGACGACGGCGCGCCAGTCATCGTCCTCAGCGCAGCCGCGCTCGAAGACGCGACCACACCCGTCGCCGTGGGCGATCGCCTGACGGTGGAGATGAATCAAAACTCCTACGAGCTAGAAGTGGTGGGCCTGTTCGACGCGGCGGGCAACTTCGCCGATGCGTACATTCCGCCGGGGGCGTTGGGCACCGCCCGGCCAGAGTTCGGCTTTACCACGCTACTCGTGAGCAACGAAAACCTCAACACTGCCTTGCTCGAACTCAGCAATTTGCCGCTCACGTTCGTGCTCGATATTTCGTTCATCGATGGGCTGTTCAGCCGCCTTGTAGACCAGTTCAGCGCATTGCCGACGCTCATCGGCTTGCTGGCTTTGCTGGCGGCAGCGGCCATCATGGCGAACACGGTCATGCTCAGCACGTTGGAGCGGCGCAAGCAAATCGGCGTGCTCAAGGCCATCGGCCTGAAGGGGCGGCGCGTGCTGCTCATCATGTTGCTGGAAAACACGCTGATCGCGCTGTTGGGTGCGGGCATCGGCATCGGCCTCAGCGCGTTGATGTCCGTTGCACTGACAGCGAACGGGATCGGCAACGCCATTGTGATCCCGCCGAATGCGGTGCCGCTGACGATCGTGCTTGTCGCGGCTGCCGTGGCGATTTCGTGGCTGTCGACGGTGGCGAGTGCAGGCGTCGTCACCCGAGAGCCGGTGACGACGGTGCTGCGCTACGATTAGCCGTATGGGAAGGGGGTGTGGGCGGGGCTAGCCCGATGTCTCGCCTACGCCCCAACGCGGTTTAGCGCCATTCTGCCGTAAACGAGCCGGGTGTATCGCCCTCGCCGAAGCCGGGGTCGGGCACGACGGCGAATTTCTCGCTCGGTTGCTTCAGCAGGCGCATCACTTCCCACACGTAGCCGTAAATTGTCGATACAATAACTATATACTGGCAAATATTGCGGCGCAAAGCGTTCGGCAATGTATTATTAATTTTACACTACCATTCTTGTGGCAGCATAAAAAAACGGGGACCATGCTGGCCCCCGCGCCGTGATACGATAGGCGTCGTGGTTATTTTTCGATGGGTACGTTGACGAGGTTGCCCCACTCCGTCCACGAGCCGTCGTAGTTCTTCACATTCTTCATGCCCAGCAGGTGCGTGAGCACGAACCACGAGTGGCTGCTGCGCTCGCCGATGCGGCAGTAGGTAATTACGTCCTGCTCGGGGTCGATGCCCTTCTCGTCGACGTAGATTTTGCGCAGCTCGTCCGCCGTCTTGAAGGTGCCGTCTTCGTTGGCGGCAGTGCTCCATGGGATGTTGGCCGCGCCCGGGATGTGCCCGCCACGGAGGGCACCCTCCTGCGGGTAGTTGGCCATGTGCAGCAACTCACCCTTGAACTCGGCTGGGCTGCGCACATCGACGAGCGGCCTACCGGCATCCTGGTGCGTCAGCACATCGTCGCGGAAGGCGCGCACGGGGGCATCGTTGCGGGTGGGCACCGGGTACTGGGTCGCCTCGTATTTGACGACGTCCCGGCTGAGTTCGCGGCCCTCGTCCTCCCACTTTTTGCGGCCACCGTCCATCAGCTTGACGTTGGTGTGGCCAAACAACTGGAAAACCCACAGCGCATACGCCGCCCACCAGTTCGATTTATCGCCGTAGAAGACGATGGTCGTGTCTGGCGTGGCGCCGATACGGCTCATCAGCGCGGCGAAGCCCTCGCCGTCGATGTAATCGCGGCGCACCTGGTCGTTGAGGTCCGCCGTCCAGTCGATTTGCACGGCGCTGGGAATATGGCCGGAGGGGTACAGCAGCGGGTCTTCGTTGCTCTCGGCGATGCGCACGGTGGGGTCATCTAAATGCTCGGCGACCCAATCCGTTGTCACGAGGATGTCGGGGTTGGCGTAGCCGCGCTGGGAAATGTCTGCCATGTCTCTCTCCTGTTGCCTGTTGAT
>CAYSVE010000607.1:0-3928 GCA_964434365.1 uncultured Anaerolineaceae bacterium
ACCACAATCAGATCCATACTGACGCGGCCCACTACCGGCGCAAACTGCCCGCGAATCAAAACACGGCCCTTATTTGAGAGCGCCCGCCTGTACCCATCGCCGTAGCCAATTGGCACCAACGCCACCCGGATGTCATCTTCAGCAATGAAGGTACGCCCGTAACCAATGCTGCTTTCGGCTGGCAGCGTTCGCACCCGCGCAACATGTGAGTGCAACGATAATACGGGTTTGAGTTCAACGGGCCAGTCGATCTGGTCAGAGGGTGGTAGACCGTATAACGCAACCCCCGGTCGGACTGCATCATGGTGTGCATAGGGGTGTGCCAATGTGCCCCCGCTGTTGGCGGTATGCCACAAATGCACATCGATTCCAAGATCAGTGATTGCCTGTCGTGCTTTGTTGAAAGCAGTCACCTGGAGGTAGGTAAACGTACGGTCGGCTTCATCTGCGGTGGCAAAATGCGTGTAGATGCCATTAAGCTGTAAGTTGGGAAGCGTTTGCAGGTCGCGCAGAAAGCCAACAATCTCATGTGGAAGCTGACCATAACGCCCCATCCCCGTATCAATTTTGACATGGTACGGATGTGGCGTCGCGGCTGCATCCGAGAGGGCTTCAGCAAAAGCCAGCGTATTAATTGTTGGCATCAGTTGGTGTTCCACAATACGCGGAATCTCAATGGGCAGTGCGTAATTGAGCACCAGAATAGGTGAATCAATGCCTGCCTGCCGAAGCTGTACGCCCTCATCTACACGGGCAACTGCCAATGCTGAGGCACCATTCTCAAGCAAAACTCGCCCACATTGGGCTGCCCCATGCCCATAAGCGTTCGCTTTGACCACACCAAATACCTCAACATGCGGCCCGACATGCTCCTTGATGGCACGCACATTATGTGCAAGTGCATCCAAATCAATCAGGGCATAGGTTAAATGCGGAATGCCATCCATAGCTTAATCATCTACAATCGAAATATGAGGGCTTTCAGTATAATGTACCCATGACACACCTAACCCCTCCACCAGAAAACAACATCCATCAGGGTGATTGTGTTGACATCCTCGCCCAGTTTCTAAATGAGACATTCGATATGGTCTTTGCGGATCCACCTTATAACCTCCAGCTTCAAGGGGATTTGTGGCGACCTAACCACACACAGGTTGACGCGGTGGATGATCAATGGGATCAATTTGATAGTTTTGCGCACTATGATCGTTTTACGCGTGAATGGCTCTCTGCCGTCCGCCGGGTGATGAAGCCAACGGCTACCATCTGGGTTTCGGGTACCTATCACAATATTTTCCGCGTTGGCACTCTCCTGCACGATCTTGGTTTTTGGGTGCTCAATACGGTCGTATGGCACAAGACCAACGCCATGCCCAACTTTCGCGGCACCCGCCTGAAGAACGATGTCGAGTTCGTGATCTGGGCTAAATACGCTGAAGACAGCCGGTACACCTTCAACCACCACCAGATGAAGCAGTTCAATGAGGGTAAGCAGCTTGGCTCTGTGTGGTCGATCCCGGCCTGCGGTGGCAGTGAACGTCTGCGCAATACCGATGGATCAAAGCTGCATGCCACGCAAAAGTCAGAGGAACTGCTCAAACGAATTATTCTTGCGAGTACGCATCCAGGTGATTTCATCCTCGATCCCTTCTCTGGAACTGGGACAACTGCTGCTATGGCAAAACTACTCCATAGGCGCTGGCTGGGTATTGAACTTGATACAGAATATGCAGCCGCCTCCAGAATCCGGTTGGGTGACGTTCAACCATTGCCCAGCGACGATCCCCTGCTGTATGCAAAACGTGATGAGAAGCGCCAACGGATTCCATTTCGCAGGTTGCTCAAAGAGGGATATTTGCAGGTGGGGCAGGTGCTCTACTTTGATAAGCCTGAGATCAGCGCGACCATCCAGGCGAACGGCAAACTGGCTGCCAATGGGGATGTCGGTTCGATTCACCAACTGGGTGCATATCTCAAGCAAGCACCCTCTTGCAATGGCTGGAAGCACTGGTATTATGACGATCCAGACACGGGCGAGCGGCAGCCTATCGACAAGCTGCGTGAGGAGATAAGGGCAGAAGATGCTTCGTGACGAAGACTTTAGTGTGGGGCAGCAGTTCCCGGTGACGATGCACTGGCGCATGGAAGATCGTTCCTCGGTGTGGGCAGGCTTTATCGCCGAGGTAACCTTTATCGATGTGTCACAGATGCGCCTCCTCAGCCGCCTGACCGAGATCAAGATGCTGCGCACCAGCCTTCCACCCGAAGAAGCCAATCAAGAGATGCTGAACCTGATCCGGGGCCTAGTCGGGCAGTTTGCCTTCTTGCCCTATGAAGCTGCCCATGGCACCAAGCTCAACCTGAAAATCAGCACATTGACAGGCGAGCATTCTTACTTTTTCACTGAGGAAGACTATGAAATCCGAAAAGACAAGGTAGCGGATTAGTTAAGGGAATTGAAGGCTATTTGATCGTGACTGATGAACCTCCTGCATTCTATAGAGGTGAGACACTGGGGCCGAGTGACGCCAAAGAATTTGTTGTTCATTTCGGAATAATATGAAGCTTCAGTAGATTAAAAAACGAACACAGGACGTGACACATCGCGGACAGGTTGTCGGACTTCGCGAATAGCATCACGCAGAAAATCAATAAAGCGAGCCAGTCGAAACAGGTTGCGGTCGAGGCGGCGGCTGCCGCGATGGGGGATAGCCAGCACCGACCATTGGAGATAAACCCAGAGATTAAGCAGGGTGAAGGCCAGAACAAAGTAGAGCAAGCGCAGCTTTGGGTCACGGGTCGTGGTGCGGATACGAACCTTGTTCATCAAACGGTAGCTGGTCTCAACGCCAAAACGACGTCGATAAGTGTCCGCTAGCTGGCTCAGAGTTCCCGTCCAGGGACGACCGAGTACAGCGAAGAGAAACCGGTCTATCCCCTGTTTGCCGCGTCGCCCTTTAGCGTAGCGACAGACCACATGGAGGGTGAAGGTTTCCTGACCATGCTCTGGGCTAGACACCGTGTAGGGGCGTTGATGGCTGGATGGGGCTGTCTGCTTGAGTGTTTTCAAGGTCTTGCCACGTGCAGGAACCGGCAGTATGCTTTGCCAGCCCTGCTGATTGAGAAAACGGATGACCTGCGTCGCGTAGAATTCACGGTCAAGCAGCAGTCGCTTGAGGTGAATGTTGAGTGCCTCCAAGCGTACAAGCAAACGCTGCAAGATGTCCAGATAACTATCGGCTGCCCAGCAGTAAGTGATAGCGACCGTAACCCGCTTGTTTTTCTTGACGATATAAACACTGGCATAGGTGTGAAAATGGGTGGTGCCAGACTTTGCCATTGACCGGCGAATTTCATCCTCATCGCAGTGGGCTTCCCCATGATAGGGGATATTCGTCAGGTCAATGGCGACTTCCTGCCTGCTGCCCTGAATCTTATCTGGCAACCGCTCTACCAATAGGTCGTTGAGTTGGGCCTCAAGTTCTAGCATCTCTAGCTCAGAGAGCCACCCTTGCCGCAATTGGTACAGGATCGCTGGACTGGTTGCTGCCTCCTGCACGCTATCACATGCGGTATTGAGTGAATACCCGTTCACAGCAGCAAGTCCTAATAAGTCCATTACCATCTCTTGGTCGGCTTTGGTGCTGTTCGTTTTCAACTCAATATGCGTGTTCATCACGTCCATGTACTCGCTTCTTACTTGTTGGTAGCTCAGTGTTACCATAAGATTGTAGTTGGCTCCTTCTAGTTCTTGTGTGTTTTTGCCAACTACACTTTAACGAACTTTAAGGAGCTTTTTCGATCTACTGAATTTACATTCCGAACCACTCCAACAAGTGATTGAGCAGTTTTACGCAACGCTTCGTTCAGAAAGGCAGTTCGGAGTGTTTTCGTTTTCCCTACCGTCCGATTCCCCTGAAGGTTC
>CAYSVE010000608.1:0-3918 GCA_964434365.1 uncultured Anaerolineaceae bacterium
GGGCCAAAATACGGGTCTTCATGCGATGCTATCTCCTCTTTGCTGAAAAGATGTAACGAGACAATTTGATGTCTCAGTCGGGATGCTAACGCGCGATATTTAAAGGTCCCCCACCCTTTTGTTAAGCAGATAGCCCCTTAGGTTAATTCGGTGTTAAATGAGAGCAGTTTTAAGCCGCTACACATTTTTTACAACTCACCGAATATTTGTGCTATTTTTATAGCGTCTGGCATAGGCACCCGCCCAAGGTTAGACTATAATTCGTAACCGTCGACTTTCGGAGAAACTGCCTGTGAGCGCCCTGAAGCGCATCGGCGTCGTGGCCCATCCTCTGCGTCCACAATCCATCCCGGTTGCCGAGCGCATCGCCGCCAACCTGCGCGAACATGACCTGAACCCATGGTTGTTAACCACCCGCGACCAGGGTGACATTGCGGCAAACGTCGCCTCGACCGACCTCGTCATCGCCATCGGCGGCGATGGCGCCATGCTGCGTGCCGTCCGCGCCACCGCCCCCCATGGGGTCCCCGTGCTGGGGGTGAATATGGGGCACCTCGGGTTTTTGGCCGAGGTCGAAATCCCCGATTGCTGGGATAGCGCCTTGGCGGCGTTGTTGGACAACGCGTATTGGATAGAAGAACGGATGATGGTGCGCGTGACGGTGTACCGGGGCGATGAAGTCATCGCCACCGAGGATGCGCTCAACGACATCGTGGTGACGCGTGGCCGCGCTGTGGGCACCGTGCTGCTGCAAACTTACATCGACCTGGACTGGGCCACCACCTACCACGCCGATGCCCTGGTCATCGCCACAGCGACCGGCTCGACGGCTTACGCCCTGGCCGTCGGCGGGCCAATTTTGCCACCTAACCTGCGCAATATTCTGGTCGTGCCGGTAGCCCCCCACCTTAGCATGGACCGCCCGCTGGTGCTGAGCGAGGGCGCAACCGTGGATGTCGTCATCTCGTCGGAGCGGCCCGCCGACTCGCTGGTCATCGTCGATGGCATTCAACTGTGCGAAACCCGTGGCGAGGACCGCATCCATGTGACGTTGAGCCAGCACACGGGCCGTTTCGTGCGCCTGCGCGACCGCAATTACTTCTACCGCTCACTGTTAGATCGCCTAGAGCCGCGCCTGCCGATGCGCAGTGCGCCCGAACGCCTGCACCTTAAGGGAGACACCGACGCATGACGACGCCACCGAAACCGCTCGAAGGCGATAAAACGTACGTCGCGCCCAACGAACCCGAGGACACACCCTATCGCCTGACGTTCGGGCAGCCGCCGCAACCCGTGATGCACGTCACCGACGCCAACGGCGACCACTATTGCCAGGTCCATACGGACCGCGCCAGCGAGTTGCGCTGCATCCGCTGCGGGCGCTACCTTTGCGTGCAAACGTGCATCCGCCGTACACCGGTAGGCTACCGTTGCCGCGAGTGCGTCCGCGATTTGGAGAATAATTTCTTCAACGCCTCCGTCGTCGATTACGCCAAGCTGTTCGCCATCGTCGCGGTTTTAAGTGGCGTCGGGGCCTTTTTTGCGCGGTTTTTCTTCCTGTTTTTGGCGTTCTTTGTCGCGATTGCGGCCACAGGCGTCATTAGTGAAGTGGCCATGCGGGTGGTTAAGGGGTTACGAGGGCGTTACAGTGGGATGGTCGCGGCTGCGGCGGTGGTTTTTGGATCGTTGGTCGTTGCCCTGGCCGCTTACATCAGCATCCTCCCCCCACCCGAAGTAGCCGAACAACTCGCGCGGCAGGGGGTACGCTTCCCCAGCTTTTTCGAGTATCTCATCAGCGACTTCGGCCTGCTGCTCTATATGATTATCACGGCTGTGGGCATCAGTGGCCGGTTTAGCTTCGGACGTAAGAACAGGTAAGCGAGGTTAGCATCCCGATGCTGGAAGAAATCCGCATCCAGAACTTTGCCATTATCGAAAAAATGAACCTCTCGCTCTCCGAGGGGTTAAACGTCATTACCGGCGAAACGGGCGCGGGGAAGTCCATCGTCATCGATGCGGTGGAACTGCTGCTAGGGGGCCGGGCCGATGCAAGCGTCGTCCGGGGCGGCCAGGACAAGGCCGTTATCGAGGGGACGTTTTTGCTCACTGCCGAAACCGGTCCACTCGTGCGCCCGGTGCTGCAACGCGAGGATTTGCTCGAAGACGAGCACACCGTCACCATCACGCGCGAAATCCGCAAGAGCGGGCGTACCTCGGCGCGTATCAACGGCATCACCGTGAACCAGACCGTACTGCGCGAGGTCGGCGGCTTCCTGGTGGATATTCACGGCCAGAGCGAGCACCTGTCCCTGTTGCAACCGCGCGGCCACATCAACTTGCTGGACCGCTACGCGGGCCTGCTGGACATGCGCGAGGGCATCAGCACCCTCAGCGATAAGCTAAGCGGCGTGCGGCGTCAAATCAAGAGCTTGCAGGACGACAAGGACGAACTCGAACGCCGGGCCGAACGCCTGCGCCGCGAAATCGAGGAGATCGAGGCGGCGGACTTGCAACCCGACGAGGACGACGACCTCAAAGCAGAGCGCACACGCCTCGCCAACAGCGAACAACTTGCGACCCTCACCGGCGAGGCAGCCTTGCTGCTCAACGGTGACGATGACGACGCCGAAACGCTTGCCGCCGTGGACCAATTGCAGCAGGTCGCGGTGATTTTGGGCAAGCTGGCCGCGCTCGACGAGACACTAGAAGAAGACGCCGAACTCGCCGATGGCATCGCGGCGCAGGCACAAGAACTGAGCTTGACGCTCGCCAACTACGCCGACGACGTAGAGTACAACCCGGCCCGGCTCAACGAGGTCGAGGAGCGGTTGGAGGCCATCAACGGCCTCAAGCGCCGCTACGGCCTCACCATCGATATTATTTTAGAGCACGCCGAAAAGGCACGCGCCGACCTCGACCGCATCGACAACAGCGATCAAGCGCTGGAAAACCTGCGCCAGGAAGAGGAAAAGCTGCTACGGCTCATCGGTGAAGCGGCAGATAACGTCAGCAAGGCGCGCCGCAAAACAGGCGATGAACTTGCGCGCCGCATCATCACCGAACTGGGCGACCTGAAGATGGCCTCGGCCCGCTTCGAGGTATCGCTCATACAAAAGGAAGATAAAAACGGCTGCATCATCGGCAAAAAGCGCTACGCCTTCGACAACCACGGCATCGATACAGTCGAGTTTATGATGAGCGCCAACCCCGGCGAACCGATGATGCCCCTCGCCAAGGTCGCCAGTGGCGGCGAAACCGCGCGCATCATGCTGGCGCTGAAGCGCGCGCTGACCATTGCCGACCCCACCGGCACGCTCATCTTCGACGAAATCGACCAGGGTATCGGCGGGCGGCTGGGCACGGTCGTCGGCGAGAAGCTGTGGAGCCTCGCGGCGAAGCATCAGGTGATGGTGGTGACGCACCTCGCGCAACTTGCCGGTTACGCCGATGCGCACTTTAGGGTGGAGAAGCGCGTGGTCAACAACCGCACGACGACCCACATTCACTTCCTCGACGGCGAGGACGCCCGCACCAACGAACTCGCCGATATGCTCGGCACGGTCGGCGATAGCGGCGAACAGAGCGCCCGCGAACTGCTGTTGCAGGCCTCGCTCCACAAAGAAACGCTCACGGCGGGTGGCTTTTGACGCATGACCAAAACCGACAACTTCGAGAAGGTCGAGGTGGCATCGCAGGCCGAACTGCGCGCCTGGCTAGAGGCCAACCACGAACAGGAAAGCAGCGTATGGGTCGTCACATTTAAGAAGCACACCGGCGACAAGTACGTCTCCACCGAGCAGATTCTCGATGAGGTATTGTGCTTCGGCTGGGTCGATGGCATCCGCCGCAAGCTCGACGACGACCGCACGATGCAACTGATCGCGCCGCGCAAAACGCAACACTGGGCCAAAAGCTACA
>CAYSVE010000609.1:0-3916 GCA_964434365.1 uncultured Anaerolineaceae bacterium
AGCCAACCACATCGCAAACGGTGAATGGCTTTACGGCGTCGAGTTGTCAGTTCACCCGGGCGACCGGCGGCGGGGCATCGGCACAGCGTTGTATCAGGCCCGGTTCGAGTTATGCAAGCGGCTGAACCTGCGGGGGTGGTACGCTGGCGGCATGCTGATGGGGTATCATCAATATGCCGATGCACTTACCCCGCTCGAATACGGTGAGCAGGTGCTCCGTGGCGAAATCGAGGACCCCACCGTCACGATGCAGATGAACCGGGGCTTTCGCAGTGTAGAGGTCATCGAAGATTATCTTGATGAACCCCTTGCAGGGAATGCCGCCGTGTTGATCGTTTGGCAAAACCCACAATACATGGACAACCTATGAGCCTACTTGTCATCGGTGCAGGCTTTGCTGGGTTATCGGCGGCGTATCATCTGTCACAGGCCGGGCAGCCGGTGACTGTACTCGAAGCCCGCGACCGAATCGGCGGGAGGGCGCACACCCGCTACGATTTCGCCAATATCCCGGTCGAACTCGGTGCCGAACTCATTCATGGCGCTGAGGTCTCTACGTGGGAGTGGGTGCACAAACTAGGCCTTTCGACCATTCACTGGGCAAAAACGGATGATTCACTCGTTCGCCTTGAGGATGGGCGAATGCTCACGATGATCGAAGCGCGCAAGGCCGACCCCAACTTCGACATCACACGTCGTTGGAACCTCCCAGACATCGCCGCAGACACCCACGAAACGTGGGAGGCGTATCTTCGGCGCATCGGCTTTAGCGATACGCAATTGCGGTACGTGCAACGGTCTTTTTCCAACGCAGTGGGCGACGCAAGCAGCCGCTTAAATGCGCAGGCCCTGCTCAGCGAACTGGCAGGGGATATCAAACACCCCAACTCCGATGCCTACATCGCCCACGACTATCGCATCGTCGATGGCTATGCTGCAATCTACAATGCACTTGCCGATGGCCTCGACATTCGCTTAAATACGCCCGTCGACGAGGTGGTGTGGGATGAAACAGGGGTCACGCTCAGGACATCGACCGGCGAAACGCACATAGGTGACTCTTGCGTTATCACACTATCGGTTGGCGTTTTGAAGCATGGCAACATCCGGTTCTTGCCGAGCCTGCCAGACGAGAAATTGCACGCCCTTGACGGAATCGAGATGGGGCCGGTGATGAAGATGATCTATCGCTTTGCCGAACCGATAACCCCGCCGGAGATAGGTGCAATTTATAGCAGCGGAAACCCGCCCATGTGGTGGTCGCCATCTTTCACACGGCCAGGGTCCGATACGGTGTGGACGGCGTTTTTCAGTGGCGATTACGCCCGTGAGATGTTGATGATGGGCGAAGATGCGGCGCTCCAAGCAGGTTTGGAAACGCTCCGCAGAGAAATCGACCGACCCGACCTGGAATACATCGATGCGTGCTGGGTCAACTGGCCGGATGACCCCTACAGCCTCGGGGGATATAGCCATGTGAAACCCGGCCACCTGGCTGCCCGTGAGAAACTTGCGAAGCCGACGCCGCCGCTCTACTGGGCTGGCGAAGCGACTGCTTCTCACGAAGACACAAGCACCGTCCATGGTGCCTACGACAGCGGCAAGCGTGCCGCTGAGGAAGTCCTTGCGGCGTTAGGTGTTGACCATGCATAGTACCCAAATCGCGCTGTGCCAGGGCCATTGGGCCGGAGACGTCGACACGACGAAAGCACTTTACGCCAACCTCATTGCCAATGCCGGAAAAGCGGGGGCCGACCTCGTCTGCTTGCCGGAGTTCACGCTGCTGCCGTACTTCCCCGGCACACGTGATAAGTCCGGGTTCGAGTGGGCCGAACCGTTGGAAGGCGGTGTGAGCGGCAGGTTCTTCGCGACGATGGCACAGCAGCACGGTGTGACAATCGTTGGCAGCATCTTTGAGAAAGACGACGAGACCTACTGGGATACAGCCGTCATCTACAATGCGGCTGGCAAGCTACAACACCACACACGCAAAGTGCATATTCCGTCGGGCGAGGGCTACCACGAGACCGACTTCTTCGAAGGCTACGATGATTTCCCGGTACACGACGTGGGCACCCTGAAGATGGCCGCCCCCACCTGCTACGATCAGTGGTTTCCCGAGTTAGCCCGCATCTATGCCCTCAACGGCGCAGAGCTAATTTTCTACCCCACAGCCATCGGCAGTGAGCCAACCGCCCCCGACTTCGATAGCAAGGATGCATGGCAGACCGTCATGCGTGGGCACGCTGTGGCCAATGGCGTGTTTATCGCCGCGTGCAACCGCGTTGGTACCGAGTCGGTCACGTTCTATGGCAGCAGCTTCATTTGCGACCCGCTGGGCAACATACTTGCCGAGGCCAACCGCACCGATGATATGGTTATCCATGCAACGTTGGACCCCAACACCCGTGCACAATACCTCGACCTCTTCCCGCTGTTGCACCAACGCAGACCCCAGCACTACCAGCGACTGCTCGACGATGCCGACGCGCCTCCGCCACATCGCTGGCAAGATGAAGACCTTTTTTGACGACGGAATCATTCACTTTGTGGAGCTAACTCGATGGGAACAATCAACCTCGTTACGCAAATACCTGGCCCCAAATCGCTAGAAATGGTGCGCCGCCGCGAGGCAGCAACCGGGCGCGGCGCGGCCAAGCTCACGCAAATCGCGGTGGAGCGCGCACACGGTGCTGCCGTTTACGATGTCGACGGCAATACGTTGTTGGATTTCGCGGGTGGCATTGGCACATTGGCGGTCGGGCACACACCACAAGCCGTGGTCGATGCGCTGCGCGAACAGGCCGAAAAACTGATCCATATGTGTGCGATTGTAGGCACATACGAGCCATTCGTCGAAGTCGCGGAACTGCTGAACCGCATCACCCCTGGCGACCATGCGAAGAAAACGGTTCTGCTCAATAGTGGTGCCGAGGCCGTCGAAGCTGCCGTGAAAATCGCGCGGGCCTATACGGGGCGGCAGGCCGTCATCGTATTCGAGGGGGCGTACCACGGGCGCACAAACATGACGATGGCGATGACCAGTAAATACTCGCTGTTCAAGAAGGGGTTTGGCCCCTTTGCGCCAGAGGTCTATCGCCTGCCGTTCCCCAACCCCTACCGCACCCCGCCGGGTATGTCCGAAGAGGAGTACATTGAATACGCGGTGCAGCAACTCGAAAACGCTTTCGTCGCGCAGGTGGAGCCGGGTGCCGTGGCCGCAATTGTGATCGAACCGGTGCAGGGTGAGGGCGGCTTCATCCCGACGCCGCCGCGCTTCCTGTCACGCATTCGCGAGTTATGCACCGAGCACGGCATCGTCATGGTCGCCGATGAAATTCAATGCGGGTTCGGGCGTACAGGTAAATTGTTCGCCATCGAACACTACGACATCGTGCCAGACCTCATCACGACCGCGAAGTCGCTCGCGGCAGGGATGCCACTTGCGGCAGTGGTCGGTAGGGCCGAAATCATCGATGCACCCCACCCCGGCGGACTCGGCGGCACCTACAGCGGCAATCCCCTGGCATGCGTCGCAGCAGTCGAGGCCATCAAGATGATTAGCGACCCGGCCTATCTCGCTCGCGCAAGCGAAATAGGCACGCGGATGCGGGACCACCTGGGGCGAATCATGGCGGACAACGCACTTGTCGGCGATGTGCGCGGCATGGGGTCGATGCTCGTGATGGAACTCGTCGCGAACCGCGACACTAAAGAACCGGCTGCTTCGGCCACATCGCAAGTAAACGCAGAGACCCTAATACGTGGGCTAATTACGATCCGCGCGGGGCTGTACAGCAATTGTGTTCGCTTTTTGCCGCCGCTTAACATCACCGATGAACAAGTCGATGAGGGGATGGCCATCGTCGCGGAGGCCGTGCGTGTGGTGAGCGAGACCCACAAACCCGTGCCGACG
>CAYSVE010000610.1:0-3888 GCA_964434365.1 uncultured Anaerolineaceae bacterium
GGCATTACCTGCTCGTAGATGAGGTTGGCGCGCCACGGACGGTTATTCACACGCCACTGAACCAGCAACGGCTCCGTGAGGATGCTCGCGGGCTGGACGGTGCCGCCGGTTATCGCATTAAAAAAGTCGATCGTGGGCGCATCGGCGACAGCTAAATAGTCCAATCGCAAAAATGCCTCGGCGACACGCTCGCCAACGCTATCGACGACTGACAGGCGGTAGGTGGGGGCATCGAACGTGAGCGGGTGCGAAATCACCAAGGTGTCGGTTTTCGCCGGTTCGAAGCCCTCGCCGATGAGCACCCACTGCGCGCCCACGAGGGCGTGCATTTGCATGCGGTCATCGGGGCGCAAATCGACGGCGCGCCAACTAAAGTTCGCGAAGGCAACACCGCGTTCGGTGCCGAAATAGCTCACAGGGCCATCGACAGTGAAGGACTCGATGATGGGGCGGGTTTGGGCGAGGGCGGTGGTGGTCAGCGAAAAGAGCAGTAGCAGGGGGAGCAATCGGCGCAAAGGGGTCTCTCCTCTCAACACGGTCTCTCCTCAGCTTACTCGGTTTTTGGGGGGCGTAGGGCAAGCGCCGGGTAGGCTTTCGGAGATTTTTACCAAAAAGCGCCATAAAGCCCCTAGATTTATCCAGGGGGATATAAGGCATGTGGTGCGTGCAGCTGGATTTTGCCTCGGTAATTGTCGGACAAAATACGGTGCGCCACCGCATGGTTGTGGTATGGTTTGCTTGTCGTACAGAAGCAGAATAGGCTCAGACGACATGTGCAGTACCGAACAGGACGTATCCGTGTTGCGTAACGTAGCCCGTTAGGGCAAGCGTGCAACAGAAGCCCCCGAATTTATCCGTGGGGAGCGTCATAACAAGGACAATTGGGAGTAGCGCGGTCAGTTTGTGGCGGTAGGCGCATGGAAGAATCAAAAAGGGCGCGGAGTTTTCCGCGCCCCGTTTTGGGCCTAACCTATGCTCACAACCACCCAGCGATTAGTCGCCTGCGGCAAGCTCTTTGTTGTCGAGCGGCTGCAAGTCGTCCTCGTTGGCCTCGAGCCACTGGATGGCGCTCATACCGGCGGCGGTACCCTGGCCCACGCTCGTGGCGACCTGACGCCAGATCGGGTCCTGGATTTCGCCCGCCGCGAACACGCCCTCCACGCTGGTGCGCATGCGCTCGTCGGTGATGACGTAGCCGCTTTCGTCCATGCCGAGCTGGCCCTTGAAGATGTCGCTATTGGGGTCGTGGCCGATGAAGATGAACACGCCCTCGGTCGGCAGGTCGCTCTGCTCGCCCGTCTCGCGGTTCGTCACCTTCACAGCGCTAACGGCGTTGTTCTCGTCGGCGACGATCTCGTCCACGACGGTGTTCCATGTGAAGCGGATCTTCTCGTTCTTGAAGGCGCGGTTTTGCAACTGCACGCCCGCACGAAGCTCATCACGACGGTGGATGATGTTGACACTGTTGGCGAAGCGCGTGAGGAAAATCGCCTCCTCGAGGGCGCTGTCGCCGCCGCCCACCACGGTGATGTCCTTCCCACGGAAGAAGAAGCCGTCGCAAGTCCCGCAGTAGCTCACGCCGAAACCGGTCAATTCGCTTTCGCCAGGGATGCCCAGCTTGCGCGGGTCGGCACCGATCGCGAGGATGACGGCATCGGCGCTGTAGGTTTCGTTGAACGTTTCGATGGTGAATGGTGTTTGGCTCAGGTCGGCACCGGTTACGGCATCGAAGATGAACTCGGCACCGAAGCGTTCGGCCTGTTCCTTCATGCGCTGGGCAAGCTCAGGGCCGCTCAGCGGCTCGGGGAAGCCCGGATAATTCTCGATTTCGTGCGTGATAGCCGCCTGCCCGCCGAACTGGTTGCCGACGATGATCTTCGGCTGTAGTTGGGCGCGGGCTGTATAGAGCGCCGCGGCCAAACCTGCCGGGCCACTACCGATAATAACGACGCGTTCCTTCTGCATGATTGCCACCTCTGTTTTTTCCGTTGTCTGTCGATACGAAGTCTAGCTGCTGTACTTCTCGACGCGGATGACTTCCACCAGCGCGTCGAATTCCTCTTTGCAGCAGCCGACCTGCTGCAAGTGTTCGGCGTATTTCGGGAGGATCGACTCGAGCTTTTCGCCGCTCGCGACCCGCTCCGCCAACTCCGCGATTTGCTCGCACCCGTCGTTACAGTCCATCTCAACCACTTCTTCGTCGAACGGTTCGTCAGCGAAGCTCATGAAGTTGAGGAGGTTGCCCAACGGGGCTTTGTTTTCTTCCGTTGTCATTGCTCTCCAACCTTCTTCCCTTGCGTATCTACAGAACAGACAGGCCCTCGGCCAGTGTTCTTACTGTAGACGAAGCGCAAAAAGTGTGCAATCGGCGTGATATACTAGGGCTGTAAAAATTCGCGCGGGCCATCCGATGGTCTCCAAGTTACGCCTTATGGATACAGACGTAGATGTAGACGCGTTCTGGGCGCTGTGCCATACGTCGGCGTATGCAAACCGGCACGTCGAACTGATTGCGTCGGGGGGGCTAACTCTCACGCAGTCAGTGCACGCAGCAGCATATCTTCCGCGCGAGCGCGTAATTTATTGAGGTCTGCGCTGGTGACCCAGAAGGTGCCGAAGGTCATGGCCATTGCCGCCACGGTGAGGCCCGCCACCAGCATCAATGATTGCGACGACACCACAAACCCCGCCTGCCCTTCGAATGCCAGGTATATGAAGTAACCGAAAACGGCCAGCATCCCCAAAGCCATCAATGGGGCGCGGGCGTAGAGTGCAGGGGCGTGCGTATCTGAGATGGAAAGCACAGTGTTCGCCTCGTCGGATACGATGCGGCCGGAAAATGTGGCTTGCACGGGGGCACGCCTGCTGAGGGCGGCTTTCTTCTGCACGGTGATGGCGAAGGTCCCCGTTTCGTCCCCCGGTTGATGATCGACGTGAATTTCGATGTTCAGGCGGCTGGTGGCGCGCAGGCGGTAAACGACGTCGTCTATCGGCGACGGTGAGATGAAGGTTGTGCTGGTATCGCGTTTGGGTTTTCGGGTCATGGCGCGGCCTCGTTCTTCTCGTCTCTTCTTATTGTGGATATGAATAGGATAGCCGCACCCTGAATACAAAAAGCCCCCAATCTCTTGGGGGCCTTGGTGATGATTCGCGTATTGTGCTACTTCAGGTCGTCGACGGTGAAGACCGGGAGGGCTGTCGCCGCGCCGTTTTGCAAGTTGACGATAGGTGCATAGACCCAACCGCGCGTTTCTTCGTCCAGTTGAACGACGTACCACGTGGTGTTGCCGCTGCGGCCTACCACGTCGATGCTCTCGCCGATGCCGATGACGCCGATGATGTCGCTGCCACCGAGGGTTGGTTCGTTGCGCACCACGACGCGGCGGTCATCGGTGTTGATGAAGGGCACCCCGACGCCGCCCATCGTGCCGATGCCGTTCATTTCTACGTCGACGGTCGGGAGGGCGCTCACGTTGCTATCGAGGGTGACGAAACGGGCGGATACCCAGCCGTCGACCGTGCGGTTACCATCTTCGGCGCGGACCTGCAACCAGCTTGTGTCTTCGTTACGGGCGAGGGCAGTCAGCGGGGCTTCGTAGCCCAGGCGGGCGATGACTTCGCTGCTGAGGGTGTTCGGGGCGGTGCGGACGGCGAGACCAGTGTTGGTCACGGTGCCTTCGATGGTGACGGCCTGCTGAGCGCCGGCCAAAAACGGTACGCTGAGCGCGGCGACGATAACGGTAATGATGAGGGCGTAAGTGGTGAGCTGCTTCATGGTGTTGGGTGCCTTCCTGGCTAAATTTGAACTTGCTTTAAGGCTACCCCGGCCCACCCGTTGTTGATGGACGCTGCCGACTACGCCCGCGCCGCGCGCAGCGTCCGCGAAGG
>CAYSVE010000611.1:0-3886 GCA_964434365.1 uncultured Anaerolineaceae bacterium
CGCCACCCGGCTGCGCTGTCGCGTATTGGGCACCCCCACTACCACCCGAGCCAGGCACGCTGGTATACATCTGGAACTGCGTTACGGTGGGGCGCAGCGTTTCGGTCGGGCGGATGGTGCGCGTAGGCGCAGGCTCGAAGGTGTTGACGGCAGCGGGCGGGTTCGTCGGCTGTACGGCGGGCGAGGGATCGGCAGGGGCAGCTAACCACAACACCAACCCCACACAATAGAAGGGTAGCGTCGCGAAGATCACCCCGAAGGCGATAAAACGCACGCGGTTCTGGCGTTGTTCCGCTACTTCATACGGACTGGTCATCTCTCGCGGTCTCCCGTTCAGGCAGTTGCGCAATAAAGTATACGAGCAAAGTTCGGGCGCGTCACCTCTGTGTGCGGTGCCGAAGGGGGTTTCGGTCTAAAATAGTTATAAAGAATACGGTTGCGTGAGGGGGACGACATGAAAGTAAGCATCAAATCATTCGACATCGGCACGGCGTTTAAGGTGGGCGCGATGGTGAGCGGGCTAACGACCGCAGTCTTCATCGGCCCGATGTTGCTGTTGCAGTTCAGTGTACTGGGTCTCGCATCGGTCACCAGTGTGAGCACCCAAAGCGGCGGTCAACCGCCGGTTAGCAGCACGATCCCCATATTCGGCGCGGGTATCGTTGGCCTCATCTGCCTGTATGGGTTCCTCGTTGTCATCTATGCGATATTCGGCGGCATCGGCGCGGCGGTGAGTGCCTTCGTATATAACCTCACCTCGCGCTGGGTGGGTGGGCTGCAAATCGACCTGGAGCGCATCCGCGAGGGCGATGCGGCCACACCCAATCCCAAACGCACCACCGAAACCGACATCCCCGACCCCGATACCGCGTAACGATATGTGCTGCTTTGTGAGGTACAATCCACTGCCACTTGCCGCTTCAGGGTAGGATGGACGGAAAACGGGTTTCTTGGGAGAACACCGCGATGAGTATCGGCCTGCGTTGGCTGCTAAAAGAGCGTATTGTGCTGGTGAGTATGATACCGTTGGCATCTGAGGAAGAACTGGCGGAATCGGATATTGCGCTGCAAGCGGATTTCCTCGATGCGAGTAGCACGCCGCCTGTACATGTTATTCTGGATGGGCGCAATATGGAGCATCTGCCCGGCCTACTGCCGCTCGCCAGCCAGGGGTGGTTCCAGCATCCGAACCTGGGGTGGGCGCTACCGGTCGGGCATCGGCACGAGGCCAACCGCGCCCGGGGTGAACTTGTCGCAATCGCCACGGGGAGCAACCTGCGCCACTTCGACACAATAGCCGATGCGCTGAGTTTCTTGCAGGCCGAGGATGCCACCCTGCCGGACCTCACCGCTATCGATGATGAAGACGCCACAGGGTAGGACGCGCTTAGCGATGGTCAGCTTCAACCACACCGCCGAAGACTATGACAAACACCGCGCCGACTTCCCGCCGCGCCTGTTCGCCAAACTCCGTGACGATTACGGCATCGGCCCTGCCGGGCAGTTGATATGCGACCTCGGCACGGGCACCGGGGCACTTGCGCGCGGCTTCGATGCGGCGACCGTCGTCGGTACCGACATCGCCCATGCGCTGATGCGCGCCGGGCGCAAACGCGCCGCCCATGTGGCGTACGTCCGCGCGCGGGCCGAAGATATTCCGCTGGCCGATGGGCTGTTCGATGTGGTGACGGCGGGGCAGTGCTGGCATTGGTTCGACCGCGCCGCCGCAACAAACGAGGTGTGGCGTCTGCTGAAGCCCGGCGGGCGGGTCGTCATCGCCCACTTCGACTGGCTGGAACACACCGGTAGCGTTGCGGCGATGTCTGCGGCGCTCATCCGCGCGCACAACCCCTCGTGGCAACCGGGTGCGCATTACCTCCAGGGCGAGAAGCAAGGGCTATACCCGGCATGGCTCGCCGATTTGGCCCGCTTCCAGGCTGTAGAAACGTTTTCTTTCGTGGAGGATGTGGCCTACACCCACGAGGCGTGGCGCGGAAGAATCCGTGCGAGTGCGGGTGTGGCGACGATGGCCGATGTGCCGGCGTTCGACACGGCACTGGCACAGCAACTGGCGGAGCAGTTCCCGCAGAACCCGTTGACTGTGCCGCACCGCACCTGGGCCGTTGTGGCGGCTAAGCCCCGATAAGTTGCTGAACCTCGCCCATGTCGTAGGCAAAGTGAACGTACGTGGGCATGTCGCCACGGAAGATGCGCCCCATGACTTCGCTCAGCGCATCGATGTACTCCTCTGGCCCCACGAAAACCAGTTGATCACGGTTCGGATGTTGGAACTCGATGAACTTCCGCATTTCGCCGAAGGAATTCACCGGCAATGGGTTGCCATCCGGCACACTCATCACCACATTCACTGGCTCTGCCGCGTCGTCCAACATTTTGCGCACGGCGACCTCGCTCAGGTGAAGGTCTTCCGCTTCCCACCGATCTTTTACATCCACATGGATGCGTGTGTGAGTTGTGTTACCCCACGATGTCTCGATAACCATCGCTGGCGCCCCTTTAAATTTATGTTAAGTAAATTCGCGTAATCCGGCGAATTCTTAAAGAGCGGCCATTATACGTCATGTTCCGTTATCCTTGCCACAAAAGAAATGTTAAAATTTCGTATATGGCGCTTACGACACTCATACGGAAAGGGTATCGGCGCGTGATGTGACGCCTTAAACCCCTTATTTGCCTACTTAGCACGGCGAAATCGACGGAAACTACGCATTGTTATGCTGCAATATGGACCAGATTGCGCAGATGCGCAACCTGACCCTGGGGCTATTCGTCTTCGAGGAGTGCCGACCACTCGTCCATGGCGGCTTCGAGGTTGCCTTCGAGTTGGGTGTAGGTTTCACCCAGCGCCATCACCTTATCGGCGTCGCCGTTGGCGCTGGCCGCTTCGATGTCTGCGGTGAGGGCGTCCATCTGTGCTTCCATCTCGTGGATTTTTGCCTCAAGTGCATCGACGCGCTTTTGCAGTTGGTATGGGTTGAGGCCGTGCTTTTTCTGCTTTTTCTCGGCGGTGGTGGTTTTGCCACCCCCGTTGGATGCCCCGTTCGAGGCGTTGGGCGCGGCGGCCTGTTTGGCGGCTTCCTGGGCGGCGCGGTCCGCCTCGCGCGCTGCGAGGAACTCCGCATAGGTGCCTTCGAACACCGACACGCTGCCCGGCTCGCCCGGCGATGCCGACCAGATGACGGTCGCAAGCTGGTCGATGAGGTAGCGGTCGTGGCTGACGATGAGCACGGTGCCCGCAAAATCGGCGAGCATGCCCTGCAACACCTCCTGGCTGTCGATGTCGAGGTGGTTGGTCGGCTCGTCGAGCAGTAGCAGGTTTGCCCCGGCGAGCGCGAGTTTCGCCAGCGCGACGCGTCCGCGTTCGCCGCCGCTGAGCGCGCCTACTTTGCGGAAGACTTCTTCGCCACGGAAGAGATACTGCGCGAGGTAGTTCCGCGCCTCGCTGATGGGCATATCCTGCACCGCGAGGATTTCGTCTAGCACACTGTTTTCGGGGTTCAGGCGCTCGTGGGCCTGCGCAAAATAGCCGACCTTCACCTTATCGCCCACATGCACGTCCCCCTCGACAGGCGGCAGGTCGCCGATGGCGGTTTTCACGAAGGTGCTTTTGCCTACGCCATTCGGGCCTATCAACGCGGCGATTTGCCCCCGCCCGAGCTTTACCGGCGGCACTTCGAGTATCGGCGTGTCGGCATAGCCGACGATTGCGCCCTCACTGGTGAGCACGTACTCGTTGCCACGATGGTCGACTTCCATGCGGACACGCATTTTGTGGCGGTCACGCGTCGGTGGGCCGATGAGGTTATCGCGCTTGAGGCGTTCTAGCCGTTTGCGGCGTCCCTGTGCCTGACGAGTCTTCTGGCCC
>CAYSVE010000612.1:0-3873 GCA_964434365.1 uncultured Anaerolineaceae bacterium
GCCCCCATGTGTGATTTGCTCGATGAGCGTGGGGTCGTTTTGAATCGGTGCGGCGGCGAGGAGGGCGTCGTAGTCCACGCGGAACAATTGATCGAAGCCGTTGCGGTTCGAGGCCCACACCAATTGGGTGCTATCGGGCGACCACTGCGGCAACAAATCGTTGGAGTCCCATTCGGTGAGGCGAAGCTCACTACCGTCTGTCACGTCGACGAGGTATACCTCCGCTTGATTTTGGCCGACCAACCGGTTCACCGCGATCTGGTCGGTGCCGGGGAGCCACGCCATCGCGTCGTAGAAGGCCTCCTCGGTGGTGATCTGCTGGACGTTCGCCCCGTCGGCAGCATCCATGATAAACAGGTGACGGTTCCCGGCGCGGGTAGACCCAAACACAACCTGCGCCCCATCCGGCGACCAAATCGGCAGGTTGTCGCTAACGTTGTTGTCGGTGAGTTGGCGACGATTCTCGCCGTTGCCGTCCATCACGAAGATTTCGCGGCCATTCGCGCCGAGCGCGTCGTACACAATCCACGCCCCGTCCGGCGACCAACGCGGCCAAGTCGGGTGCACGTTACCGCGCGTTAACTGGCGCGTGCTCGACGTGGCAAGGTCTAGCACATATATCTGTGAAGAGCCATCGCGTGTGGAAACAAACACGATCTCGCCCGATGGGCTGCTTGCGGGTGTCGGCTCCTGGGCATGGAGGGGTAGTGCCACAACGAGAATGAGGAAAACGAGAGTCAGGGGTCGCATGGTCGGCTCCGGTTGTCGATCGGTTTGGCTAAGGGTCAAATGGAAGTTGGTGCTTCACCATGCCCTTATTCTAGCGGATTTTCGGGCGTGCACTGCGCGGCTTTTCTGTTGCGACGCGATGCCGTGCCATTGCGGCTAACCTGGCAGTGCCATCTACCAACGTGTTGCGGAATCGACGACGCCCCGTCGCCCGCCGCTTCCGCAGGCCTGAACAGCCAATATCGAGGCAAATCGCCGGCCATTTTGTTGCCAATATGAAATTTTGGTTGAAATATATTTACATCTTCACAAACATAACTCCTTTGTAAGGTCGTTAAGTAGCCTTACATGATAGAATACTCGTAGAGAGATATTTGGTAGATCATTTTATCTACCAACTGAACTATATTTGGACGATTGTGAAAGCTCGCGATACGCGAGGGTCCAATCCAATGGCCAAATTTGTGAGAGTTATTTTAAGCGTTTTGGGATTAGCCGACGGACAGCGTGAAACGACGTCGGTAGATGTCCCTACTGTGGCAGAGCGTGCGCCAAGCGACCCTGAACCCGCAACCGCCGTTCCGACCGCAGCGCCAAACCCTATTCCGCAACAAACTGTCGACACCCTGAATTCGTTGGATTGGACAGTTCGTCGAAACGGGGTGAGAGCGCTCGCCGGGTACCCACCTTCAAAAGTGATGCCCTACGTCGAGATCGCCATGCGAGATGCGGACCATAACGTTCGCCTTGCGGCCACGCAATACCTCAGTGCCATAAACTCGCCACGAACAACCGAGCTTTTGCTGAGCGCCCTGGAAGATCACGAGGCGGTGATTATCGACGCTGCCGCCGATGCGCTCAAACAACGCAAGGGCGACCTCGTGGGTCCCCTCACGGATCTTCTCACATCGCAAAATGAGAACACCAAAGGTGCCGTCATCGATGTTTTACGCGCCTTGCGGCCTGTCGCGGCTGTGCCGTACCTCATTACAGCACTGGCGGACACCAGTAAGCCCTGGCTACAAGAACAGCGCATCTGCGATATGGCCGCCGAGGCGCTCGAAGAATACGCCACAGCCGAGGCGTTGCAGGCGGTCAACTGGTGGCGCTCGCTGCAGCGGCAACAAGAAATGGAACAATCGGCCTTACACGACCACGGCGAGCTATTCGTGGACGCGCAAGCTGCCGAACCCGAGACCCCGGCCCAGACGCCAGAACCATTCGACCCCAAACCGGTAGACGGCTTGCCCCTATTGCAGTCGCTACTCGACCAAATTGCCTATGAAGGCTGGGGCCAACGTGAGGATGCCGCCAAGCGCTTGCGCTTATTCGCCGAGGCACGCCGTGACAAGGACGATAACCAGGCCATCCTTGCGCGGTTGTGCGAAGCCCTTACACACGATGATTGGGTGGTTCGGGTGGCTGCGGTCGAAGCCCTGGCTTGGGTGGGCGACCCGGCTGCAACTGCCAACATGACCCCCTTGCTCAACGACGACCAGTGGATGGTGCGCGTCGCGACCGTGCGCGCCCTGACGGAATTGCGCTCGACCAGCGCGCTGCGCCCCTTGTGTGTGGCGATGGGCGACCCGCACCCCGCTGTTCGCGAATCGGCGGCGGAGGCGCTCGGCATGTTCGCCGACGCTACGGCCATGCCATCGTTACAACTTACCCTTAGCGATGAAGACCCGAACGTACGCTTAGCCGTCGTCAACAGTATTTGGAAGATCAACAGCGACGAAAAAGTGCCGTTGTTGTTGAAATCGGTAACAGATGAAGACCCGAATGTTCGATGGACGTCGATGAACGCGCTGCAGCATGTTGCGAACGAGCATAGTGTGCCAATTCTGGCACTTTGTTTAGAAGACGAAAGCCGACCTATGTGGGAAGACGAACGCATTTGCGACCTCGCCGCAAAAGCGCTCAAACGCATAGGCACGCCCGAGGCAATGGTGGCCCTGCAAAACTGGGAACCAAGCTGACGCGCTCATCGTGTACCACTACATAATTGTATGCGCTAGCACTGCTGTGGGAGACAGTCGATGCGTTTATTTGTGAGTTATGCCAGGGTAGATAAGCCCTACTGTATTCAAATTGTAAACACCTTGGATGTCCATGATGTATGGTACGACCAGCGCCTGTACGCTGGCCAGCAATGGTGGAAGGAAATCCTGCGGAGAATCGACTGGTGCGACGGGTTCGTCTACCTACTTTCGCCCGATTCGGTGGCGTCGGAGTACTGCCTGCGCGAGCTAGAAATAGCGCTCGAACACGGGCGACAAATTATCCCCGTGCTCATCCAACCCGATGTCCACTTGCCCCCCCAACTACAGAGCACCCATTATGTCGACCTGACGGCTGGCCTCACCGGGGAGAGTGTGCAGAACCTGTTGAACTCGGTGTATATTGCCGAGCAGCGCTCGGCAGACATCGTGAGCGAGCCGATCAGTGTATCGCCCCCGCCGATACATGGGCGCGATAAGCCGATTACCCTCGACGAAATTTTGGGCCTTATCGGCGATGCGATGGAAACCGAGCGCTACGATCAGGTCATCTTCCTTATTAAGCAGGCGAAAATCAACGGCTTCAAATCGCGCTTCCTGGACCTAGACACGATGTTACAGCAGGCCGAAGTCGCCCTTGAACGCCAAACGACCATCAAAGAGGCCGAGCGCGAATATCGGCAGATCGTCCATCTGGTGCAGTTTCGTAGCACCCGTCGCTACGCCTGCGAAGCCTTCGACTCGTTTCAGCAGGTGTTCCCTGGTTACGACCCCGAGGGCGTAGGGGCCTTTTGCAGCGAGGGGGGGCAAGCTCCCCCAGACCCAGACCCCAACGGGAATGAACCGAATAAAATTCGAAATGAAGATTTCGTGGAAGATCCGCCACCACCGCCGCCACCGCCGAGGACGCCCTACAAAATCCCGCTCCTCGATTTCGTGCGCATCCCCGAGGGGCTGCTGAACATTACCGACGAGCATGAGAACAACCAGCCGGGCAAAGCGCGGACGGTCCTGGTGCCGTCGTTCGAAATCAGTCGGCATCTCGTCACGAACGCACAATTCAATCTGTTTGTCCGCGACGACGAAGGCTACAGCAACCCAGAGTGGTGGGAGTTCTCCGAGCAGGCGTGGTCGTGGTACCGAA
>CAYSVE010000613.1:0-1559 GCA_964434365.1 uncultured Anaerolineaceae bacterium
AGCGGCAACGTCGACCCCATCGCGACAGGGCTACGCTCGCCCGCGGGGGTGGCTGTCGATGGCGATTTTGTCTACGTGGCGAACACCGGTAGCGCAAGGCGTGCCATCGAGTGGTACGCGACTGGCGACATAGCCGGTGCTCCGCTAGATACATCGGTGGAGGGTGTTGCGCAACCGCTGGTTAGTGGGCTGCAAAACACGACCGGCATCCAGCTTGGTGCCGATGGGTATCTGTATTTTGCCTACTCGCTGGGCACACGCGGTGTCGTCGGGCGTGTCGACCCGGTCGAATGCCGTGATGGCGGTTGCTCGGTGGACCAGGTCGAGATCGTGCTGTACACCGATTTGCCCGCGCCGCTGGCTGGGCTAACGCTCTCGCCGGAGATGGACCTGTACATCCACACGATTTTTAGCCCGGACCTTTACACAATCAACCTCAACGAAGGCGGCACCCAAACCGTTCGCAGATAGCATGCATTTCCAGCAGCGGCGTATCGATCAGTGAGCGCCGCTGCCCTCCCCAAACCGCACTTCGATCCACCGAACAGCCAACGACCCCACAACCGTCATGCACAGATACAAGAATGCCGCGATTAGATAGGTTTCCAAATACAGAAAATTTTGCCCGGCAGTGAGTTTCGCAAGCTGGGTGATGTCGCGCACGGCAAGGATTGCAACGAGTGATGAGTCCTTGATGATGGCGATGAGGTCGTTGCCGAGCGGCGGCAGCACCCGGTTGATTGCCTGCGGCAGCACGATGTAGCGCATGGTCTGCCACGAGGTCATACCGAGCGAGCGCGACGCTTCGATCTGGCCCTTGTCGATGGACTGAATACCCGCGCGGAAGATTTCCGACAGGAATGCGCCGTAGGACAGCGAGAGCGCGATAATCGCGCGCCACTCGATGGGCACATCGCGGATGGTGATGTCCATACCGAATGTCGTTGCGAGGAAATCGACGATACTCGGCACAAACACAAACGCGATAATCAGCAACACCACCAAAATCGGTAACCCGCGCAGCACTTCGAGATACAGCGTCGCAAGGTTATAGACGATAACTTTGCCAGGACCGCTCTGGGCGTCGGGTGGTTCTGTGCGCAGTAAGCCGACAACAAGACCGATAGCCGTAGCGATTGCGTACGCGGTAGCGCTGATAAACAGAGTCATCACGACGCCTTCGCGTAGTCTGATAAAGATACTTTGATATGTATCATTCACGAAGAGCAGGATGGTTACGGCAATCGCAGTTAGCGCAAGAGCAACCAACCACCACGGCAGCGTTGCCAGGTAATTTGTGCGAACGCCCGGTGGCGCGATGATTTCCTCTTCGCGGTTTTGTTTGTGCGGTAGGGCTTCTGTGCTCATAATAATCCTCTAATAGATAACAACAAAGCGGTACCGAGGCACCGCTTTGCGTAGATATCGGGTGAAAACTACCGCTTATTCGACGCTAGACGGGTCGAATTCGATAAACCAGGTCTCGAACAGGGCATCCAGCGTGCCGTCTGCTTCCATATCCGCAATTGCCGCGTTGAACGGCTCCACCAGGTCGCTGC
>CAYSVE010000613.1:1659-3872 GCA_964434365.1 uncultured Anaerolineaceae bacterium
CACCCGTCTCCGGGTCGATGTAGTTGAACGGCAGGTACGCGTTTTCCACCGCGACACTGATCGTTGCACCGTCGAGGTTGGGCAATTCGACGACCTCAGCCTCGCCCTCGGCCTGGGCCGGGTCGAATTCGATAAACCAGGTCTCGAACAGGGCATCCAGCGTACCGTCTGCTTCCATATCCGCAATTGCCGCGTTGAACGGCTCCACCAGGTCGCTGCCCAGCGGGAAGATAAAGCCCAGTGCCTCGCTCGTCAGCGGGTCGCCGACCACCTTCAACTCGCCAGGGAAGGCCCCGATATACCCCAGTGCCGCGACATTGTCGATGATGACGCTGTCCACGTCACCCGCCAGTAGCGCCTGCACCGCCACCGGGAACGTCTCGTACGCCTGAATCCGGTCCTCACCGACGACTTCCGCGGCGGTGTCATAGTTCGTCGTCGCCGGTTGGCTGCCCACCAGAAGCTCCTCATCGGCGGCCAGCTCTTCGGCGTTCCCGAAGCGGTCCTCTTCCTCACGCACCAGCACCACCTGCTCTAGCTGGATGTACGGATCGGAGAAGTCCACGACTTCGGCGCGCTCCTCGGTAATCGTGATGCCGTCGGCGGCCACGTCATACTGGCCGTCGCTCACCGCCAGGATCATCCCCTCCCAGGCTGCCTCGACGAACTCGACTTCGCAGTTCAAGCGCCCACAGATTTCCGCCAGCGCGTCATAGTCCCAGCCTGCGCCTTCACCCGTCTCCGGGTCGATGTAGTTGAACGGCAGGTACGCGTTTTCCACCGCGACGGTGATAGTCCGACCCTCGAGGTCCGGCATATCCTGTGCGGCAACCGGCACAGCCAGCCCCATCAGCAATACAAATAGCAATACTCGGCGTAACATATCTTGTTCTCTCCTAGAGTGTTCTCTGTGCTCAAAACTACCGCACCGTCTGTTCCCAATCAATGCGGTAATTAAGGGTAATATTAGCGTGAATTATTGTGCAATTCCACCGAGAAGTGGTCAGCTACCCAGGGCTTCGCGCAGCAGTAAACCGATCAGCGCCACGATGATCCCCAGGTTGAGCAATACCACGCCGACGAGTTCCACCCAGCGGTTGATCGCAAATACATCGACGACTTGCAACACAAAACTGAGGATCACCAGCAACACACCGATGAGGGGCAACAGCCCACCCTGCCGAGAAAGGCGCGTCGAAAGCCCCTGAATAAGCTCAGCAATCCATTTCGAGCGGTCGAGTTGTCTGCGCATAATCACTCCAGCAGTTGATATTCGATGAAGCGGGCGTATAGTTGCCGGGGAAGTTGCACCGTCAGGATGACGCCATCGGCGGTGTGCTCTTGCTCCTCGACGATGGCGTGGTCGTGCAGCAACGATACGAGATCACCGGCCTGGTATGGCAACAACACACGGGTACGCAGCATGGTCGCACTCAGCGCATCCTCGATGGCCTGGAGCACATCCTCCGTCCCCGTCTTCTGTAAAGCCGATGCATACACCCCGGCGGTATAATCATCGTCGCCGAGGTAACGCGGGGGTTCGTGGCCGTTGAGCATGTCGCACTTGTTCCACACCAGAATGCGCGGTACGTTCGGCATATCGATTTCGGCGAGGGTGTCTTCGACGGTTTCGATGTGCTCGTGCACATTCGCGTGGGAGCCGTCGACGACGTGCAGCAGAATATCGGCCTCGCGCACCTCTTCGAGCGTCGCGCGGAAGGCCGCGATGAGGGTAGTCGGCAATTTCTGGATAAAGCCCACCGTGTCCGTCAACAAAATTGCTCGCCCGGAGGGTAAATCTGTGCGGCGTGTAAGCGGGTCCAACGTCGCGAAGAGTTGGTCAGCAACATAGGTGTTCGCGCCAGTGATGGCTCGCAGCAACGTCGATTTACCGGCGTTGGTGTACCCCACCAGCGACACGACCGGGATACCGGAACGCTTCCGCTTACGGCGGTGAACCTCGCGGTGCGTGCGCACCCGTTCGAGGTCGTTGCGGAGTTTGGTAATCTTCGCGCTGATCTCGCGGCGGTCGACCTCAAGCTGCGTTTCACCGGGGCCACGTAGCCCCACACCGCCAGACCCACCGCGTGCGCCGCCACCGCCCGCCTGGCGAGCAAGGTGCGTCCAGGCGCGGGTAAGCCGAGGCAACCGATATTCGTACTGTGCAAGCTCCACCTGTAGCGAACCTTCGTGTGTGCGGGCGTGCTGCGCAA
>CAYSVE010000614.1:0-3869 GCA_964434365.1 uncultured Anaerolineaceae bacterium
GCCCGCTTCCCCGGTGGAGGTGACGCCCTCGAAGCCGAAACGAACCTGAATCTCGTTGACCGAGTCTGGCAGGGTCACGACCTCGTCGATGGTGCCGTCTTCGGCCACGCCAACCAGCAGGTTCAGCGAGGTCACCGGGCGATCTTCGTCGCCGACCGTACCACCACCCTCGGAGGCAATCCAGAAGCCACCACCAGCCCGAACGGTGATACCCTCTTGGTCCAGGTTCACCGTGCCGTCGTCGTTTACCTGGTCTGGCGCAACTTCGGCGAGTACGCCGTTGCTGTCCATCAGGAAGATTTCGTCGGTAATCACCATCGGGTCGCTGCTGACATCCACCACGTACATGCTGCTGGAGACGTAGAAGCTATCGCGGATGGTGTAGGCGATGCCCGCGTCCATCGGGTCGGCAGCGATACCAGACAGCGCACCCCAGGTGATGGGCGTGCCGTCTTCGTTGTCCGCAGATACCACGGTCGGGTAGTTCGCCGGGCCTTCTTCGAGCTGGTACACGCTGATGATGGAGCGTACGTTGCCCGGGATATCGACTTCACTCGCGACGATGAAGAGGTCGCGGCTGGGGATGGCCAGCAAGCCCTCAGGGCCGATGCCGGCTGGCAAGGCCTGGATGTACTCGGGGGCCGACGGATCGTCGCCGATGCGGTACACAAGCACCAGGCTGGCACGCTCTAGGCCAACGAAGAGGTAATCACCGCTCGCGTAAGCGCCGAACTCGATGCCCTCCGGCTCGCTGCCTTTGTTCTCGGAGCGCGCTTCGGGGTAGTGACCAAGGCGGGCAGCGATGTGCTCGACCGTGTTGCCAGCGTCGTAGACGATGCCGCCGTCGGTATCGAAAATGGTGAAGCCGCGCGAGCCACCGAAGAGATCGCCCTCGTCGGCAGTGGCGAACATCGCATCGGAAATCCAGGCGACGGCGTCTGGCTCACGCGGGACGTCGGCGAGGCTGCTGGTGAGGGTAATCAGGTCCTCTTCGGCAGTGTCGATCTGCTCGAGATCGGCGGAACCAGCGCTGAAGCTGCCGGTCACTTCGCCGCTGGCGAGGTCCACCAGCACGATGTAGTTATTCTCTTGCAGCGTTACCACGGCGACGTTCTGGCTGTTGATGTCGGCGAACTCCGGCTCCGGGTCTTCGGGGAACGGGTCGGCGATACCAGTCATGTCGACGGAGCGCAGCGACTCGTCGGCGGTGTCGAAGATGACCAGGCCACCACCCGGGAGTTGCGGCGGTTCACCGTCACCCAGGTCTTCGTCGCGCTCATTTTCGATAACGACCGCCACGTACGCGCCATCGGCGCTAACCGCCACCGAGTCTGGCTGGCCGCCGAGGTCGAACTCACTCACGACGGCCTGGTCGGCGATGTTGATGACAACCAGGGCACCGCTCGGCTCGGTAAAGCTCTCCGAGGTGTTGATGCCAGCGTAGGCCACGTCGCCAGCCACCGCGACGGAGGTCGGCTCACCGGCGAGTTGGGCTACACCCAGGGCCGCCGGGGCCATCGGGTCGGTGATGTCCACGAAGCCGATGCTGCCGGTTTCGGCGTCGGTGTAAACCAGGGTGTTGCCATCCGGGGTCACCGAGACGATTTCGGCGACGGTTTCGCTCTCGATGTCGGTGTTGAGGTAAACCGGGATGGACGCCACCCGGTTGAAGACCATGTCCATCTCCTGGGCGACCGTCGGGCTGGGGGCCACGATCGACAGACCCAGTGTGGCGATGAACGCCAGCAACGCAAAAGCAACTGTACGATGACGCATTGAACTCTCCTCTTGTGATGTAAAGTTTATCGAAAGCACAAATACAAAGGCACGTATCGTATTGGCGCAGTCTAGGAGGATAGGTCGTGATCTTTACAGGGTCACACACGTTTGGTTAAGAGTTATCGAAACCGAGAAAGATTGGTGCATCGGGGTGCCGCCAAGTTGCCACAGCCACACTGCAACCATGGCATATCCTGCGACAGCCATTCGTCCACCGATAGCCGCCAGCACCAACAGCGCATCGAAAGATGTAAATGACAGTTGCCGCTGCCGCAACGCTGTAGAGGGCGAACAAGGACGCCTGCGGTAACCTAATGGCGGTTTTGGTAGGTGGGTGCTACTCGAGGTTGAGATGTACTCGTGCACAGGCCAGATTGTGCCGAACCCCCGGCTGCTCTATTTTGCGGGTGGCCCGTTTATCTGATTGCTGCGCGATTCGTAAGGTAGGGCTGGTGGGACTCGAACCCACACTCCCGAAGGACGCGGTTTTTAAGACCGCTGCGTCTGCCATTCCGCCACAGCCCCATACACCCAAAAGTTTATCACTCGGCAAGGTAGGGTGCAACGTAGTATTCCTCGAAGTCGCCCTCCGCCACCCAGCCATCGACCTCGCCCGCCAACACCCGATACCACGTGTAACGGTTGCTACACGCTGGCCCTTCGACCACGATGAACAACTCGCCGATGGCAAGCTGCCCCACGACCGGGTTATTCGTGCCGGGGCCGCTACGAATGTTCAGCCGCTCGTCGGGGCTACTGTCGTCGAGCACAATCGCGCGCTCCAGCAAAACCAGGCGCGTCGGTAGGTTGTTGCGGCAGGGGGGGGTCGGCGAAGCCGCCGGGGACGGAAACACAAACGGCGTCGGCGTATCGGTGGGCAGGGGGCGTGTCGGCGAAACAGGGCGTGGTGTGCGGCTGACGGTGGGCGCGGGTGTCGCCATGCACCCACACAATATCATCGACAAGACCAACGCCCACCGACCCATCATGGTGCGGGTTGCAACCGACGTGCCTGCCCCATTCGCCACCGGTCGATTAGGCCCCAACCGCCCACCATCCCATACGCCGCCGCCGAAGTGAGCATGTAGGGCACCAGCGCCGGCGCATGGGCTAACGCCATCCAGGCACCCCACAACGCATACCCCGCCAGGGCGAGTTCGGCCCAGGTGGTCGCATCGCCGCGCAGGGCATACACACTCTGCGACCAATCGGCGACGAACTTCGGCGTGCGCCGGAATTCATCCTGCACGCCAACCAGTGCATTCAGCACGGCCCACGTATTGCTCACGGTGATACCCGTGCCCAGCGCCAACAACCCGGGGAAACCCAACAACCGGCGCGGCCAGTCGGCGTAGAGCGCGCGCTGGCTCACGAGGTACATCGCCGGGGGGATGCCCCCCGCGAGGCCCAGGGGCCACAGCCCCACCAACCGGTCATGGAGCATCAATGGCGGCGTGAGCAACAACAGCAGCACGATTATCACCTGTGGCAAATACTGGCACAGGTGCAGCATGCCCATCAGCCGTTGCGCCAAGCTGAGGCCCCGTGTTCGCCACAACGGGCCAATCGTCTGCACCAGGCATTGCGTGTTGCCGCGTGCCCAGCGCGCTTGCTGCTGCTTATAGGCCGCAAGCTGCGGTGGAAGCTCCCCCGGGACGACGACCTCCGGCAATGTGACCAGCCGCCACCCCGCGAACTGCGCCCGGTAGCTCAAATCCAGGTCTTCGGTGAGTGTCGTCGCGCGCCAGCCGCCCGCCGCCGCGATGGCCTCGGCCCGCCAAACCCCGCCCGTCCCATTGAAGCTCAGCAGTAGATTGCTGTGCGTGCGCGCGCTTTGCTCGATGAGAAAATGCGCGTCGATGGCCAGCGTTTGCCCCAGCGTCAGCGGGTTGTCGAACGGGTTGAGGTGCCCCCAACGCCCCTGCACCAACCCGACGTTCGGCTGGGCGAGCAAGTGCGGCACCGTGCGCCGCAAAAAATTCGATGGTGGCACAAAATCGGCATCGAAAACGGCGACGAACGGCGCATCGGTGTGCAGCAGGCCGTAGGCCAGGGCACCGGCCTTGTAGCCATCGCGGTGCGGCCTCCGC
>CAYSVE010000615.1:0-3867 GCA_964434365.1 uncultured Anaerolineaceae bacterium
CCCGCTCCAGCGAGGAGGTGTCCGGCAAATTCGTGTTGACGACCGGCGGCGGCGGCGTTTCTGCCAGTAGATACTGCTGCTCAAGGTCTGCGATGAACACGAATCCACCGTACACCACGCCCGCCGTCGCGAGGGTGCCCAGCAGCATAATCGTCACCGTGACGGTGTTCAGGTTCAGCCGGCGCGCGAACATGCGCCACCACGGCCTCACGGCGACGGCCAGCGCCGCCAACACCCCCACCAACGAGGCCCACGTCGTCCAATCCGGCGGCACCGTCTCGATGACCGACGCAGCCGGGTCGATGTCCCACTCGAAGACCGCGCGTGTGAGGCCGCCATCGGCCCCGATGGCATCGACGAGTGTGAGCCAGCGCCCGCCCGCGTCGATGTCATCCGTCGCGGTGACGTACACCCCCGGCTCGATAAGCTCGGCAAGCTGCCAGTCGCCGCGAATGTCGGCATCGGGACGCACGTTCTGCACAAAAACGGCCTGCGGAACGCCGCTCGGCACCGACACATCGAAGGTGTTTACACCGGGGCCGCCGGGCGAAATCTGCACGGTGAGGTCGGTGCCCCCCACGGTGACGGTCGCGCGCGGGGCCGGGCGCTCGGCCTGCAAAAATCCCGGCTCCGGTGGCGGGGTGGCGCTCACCAGCCCAGCGAGGGCCACCACCCCTACACCGATGAGCACTTCCAGCGGCAATGTGATTTTGCCCAGCCGCGCGAAAACCGGTTGCAGACGCGCGTACTGCTTCGGCCTCGCGGCGATGTGATGCACCGCACCAAGGGCGATCAGCCCGGCCACCAGCACGATTTTGTACAACAACGACAGCGCATAGGGCGTGCCGTAGTCGTTCGGCTCGTAAAACCAGTTCGTACTGTTGTAAATGCCGGTCGTCACCGTGACGAGTAGCGCCGCAACGGCCAACCCGCTGAACTGTCGCATGGCGGCGAGCATCGCGTGCCGACGGGCATCGCCCTCGTAGGGGCGCAGCGCGACCGGCAGCACCATCACCAGCGCGGCCAACCCGCCGACCCACACGGCAATCGCCGTCGTGTGCAGCCAATGAACCGCCATCGCGCTCCACGGCATAATCAGCGAGCCGCTCGCGTGGCTGCTCACGGTAAAGCTGCCGATGATGAGGCCCACGCCCCACATGCTCGCGACCCAAAAGGGCCGCACTGCACGCGGTTTGTCGTTGCGCCAGAAGATGCTGAGGAACAACAACATGCCCACTACAATCATGCCGATCATCCGTGCGGACCACACCTCGCCAAAGCGGCTGCCGATGCGCGCGGTGTTCCACAGGCCGTTTGTGATGACGGGTCCAAGCCCTGTGTTGAAAAACACCGTCGCCTGCTGCAACAACGCGAGAACATTGCCCACCAGCGCGAACACAAACGCCGCCCCAGCGATGACGAACAACCGCGTCATCACGCGTGGGGGGAGCAAACCGCTGGTGTACTTGGGGTTGCCCCACGCTGGGACGAGCACCCGCTCGTACAACACCAACACCCCGAACAACAGCGCCATGCTCGCCCACACGACCGCCCGCCACGCCACCTCTAGCGGAATGGCGGTGTCGTCGGCACCGGCCCCGCGCACGCCGTCGATGGCCGCACCGACGAAAAACACGCGGCTCTCGGCAACGACATGGCCGTCGCTCGCGAAGGCCGGGCGCAACTCGACGATGTACGCACCGTCGGGCAAAGCGCGCGGCGGGCGCAGCACCATCAGCGAGCGGTCGTTCTCATCGACGCCCCCCTCGGCGATAGCCGCACCAGTTTGGTCGCGCAGGGTGATGCTGCTGAAGCGCGGCTCTAAATCCTCGCTGAACCAGTACTGTAAGCGCGTCGGCGCGCGGTCGAGTTCGGCGCGGTTTTCGGGTATCGCGCGCCCGATGTAGCCGTGAGCGCGCGCCCGGGCGCCGCCCATGAAAGCCAGCGCGGCCAGAACCAGCGCACTAATCCAACCGGAAGCGGTCTTCATCTGCATCTGTGGCATCCGAAATACCCTCTGTCGACTCTTCGAGGGCGTCCGCAGCGCCCCGGCTTTGCAACCAACTGACGATCATCATGGCCACGAAGGTGGCGGCGAACGCCAGGTAAATCAATTCATCGAACCAGCCCAGCGCGCCATGCGCCAGCAAAAATGGAAACACGAGTGGTACCTCAAACTACAGTTCGAACACCTTCATTTTACCCGATGCCCGGCCACTATGTGAGATTCTTCACGAATGTTCAGCGAAATTGCGCACTGCGCCCCGCATGGCTACCATTAAGGCACCTATCGATACCAAAAAGGGACAGGAAGACATGAAGCGATTATGCTTAGCCTGTGTGGTACTGTTACTCATCGTTGTGCCAGCGGGTGCAGGTGCCCAAGGCCCCGATTGGGTGAGCGTAACCTGCGACAGCGGCGAAGTCATCGAGCAGGGTGTGGAAGTGGTCGTGAACCAGATGCGCAGCGGCTTCAACTACACCGCAACTGTCATCGGCATCAACGGCTTCGACCCGGTGCTGGCCGTGCTGGACCAGAGCGGCAGCGGCCTGTGCAACGATGACGCCAGCGTTGCCGCGGGGTATACGGCAACGTTGCCTTCCACCGGGGCGATTGCACCCTCTGGCCTTAGCTCGCAGGTAGCATTTAGCCAGAACAGCGCCTCGACCTTCGCCGACGTGTCGCTGGTGGTGGGCGGTTTCGGCGGCGCGACCGGCGAGTTCCTGCTCATCCTCGAAGGCATGGCCGCCACAGTCGAGGACAACGCGGGCGATCCCTTCTCGGTGTTCGTCTCGCCGGGGATGGTCGCGGGTGGTGTGCCCCTCGTCACCTATATGATCGGCACCGATGCCGTCGACCCGCAAATCAACGACCCCAACGGCAACATGCTCTGCGATGACGCGGGCAACAACAGCCTGTGTCCGGCACAAGCGCCGTCGCTGGTCGGCTCTTTCGTGACGAGCGCGAACGGTCGTGTGGAAGCCGATACGCTCGACAGCATGGTGAACACCAACGTGGGCGCGTTGCAACTCAACGATAACCCCAGCCAGAACTTCCTAACCCAGGTGATGACCCGCGCGACTGGCAACACCGGGCGCTATGTGTTGGCCTTCCACCTGGGTATCGGCGCATCACCCGCCGGTGACCTCAAAGACCCCGGTGGCGATACCCAGGCTGCCGCACAACCCACCCCGGTACCGCCGCCTTCGAACCTCCCTGCGGGTGTGGATGTGACGTGCGATAACGGGGCACAGTTCAGCAATGGCGTCGAAATTGTGGTGAACCAGATGCGCAGCGGCTTCAACTATACGGCAACTGCCGTGGGCATCAACGGCTTCGACCCTGTGCTGGCCGTACTCGACGAAACCGGCAGCGGCCTGTGCAACGACGACGACAGCGGTGCCGCGCGCTATGGCGCAAACCTCCCCACGACCGGCCTCGTGTCACCATCGGGCCTGTCGTCACAGGTGATTTTCAGCCAGAACAGCCCCGACGCGTTCGAAGATGTGTCGTTGGTGGTCGGCGGGTTCGGCAACTCAACTGGTGAGTTCATCGTCATTTTGGAGGGCATGGCAGCCACCGCAGCCGACGGCCTCGGCGACCCGTTCAGCGTGCGCCTCACACCGGGGATGGTTCGCAGTGGGGTGCCGCTGACGATTTACATGGCGAAGCGCGGCGGGCAAGTGTTGGACCCGCTGATTTACCAGCTTAGCCCCGAGGGCGGCACCGCCACCACCGCCGACGGCACGCTGGTGCAGTGTGACGACGCCGGGAACCCTGGCCTGTGCTACGGCAACTCGTCGCTGCTCACCTCATCGACCATCGACATCGCGACGGGCACGCTTCGCCCCACCCAAACCGACGCC
>CAYSVE010000616.1:0-3858 GCA_964434365.1 uncultured Anaerolineaceae bacterium
CTGGGGTAGCGGACACAACTTTACCCTGCCCTCATTGGCGGACCCCGAAAAACGGGATGAGGCAATTGCTTTTCTCGAGTGGTTAGCCGGTAATTCTGAGGGTTGGATTGCTTCTGGTCAGATGCCGATTGTTGTTGACATCGTAGAGTCCGAATCCTTTGCCGAGCTACCGGGGCGTCAACCGTTCATGGACAGCATTGTCGGGCAATCCCTACTGACCAATACGCCCAAGCACAATGAAATCTTCGCTTCGAATGCGCCAACACCGATGATGGTGATGGCACAGAATATCATCCTGGAACAGGCAGATCCGGCAGCAGAAGTTGCAACTGCCTGTGATACCATCACCGGAATTCTTTCAATTCCCTAGTAACCTGATCGTATATTGGACTTGCCCCTCGGGGTGAGTCCAATTATCTGGGAGAAACCCCATGCGGATACTACCCCGCACCAGCGGTAATATTGCACAACAAGGGCAAGTATCCCCCTTCAAGCGATTTAGGTTGACAGCATACCTGTTTATCTTGCCCTATTTCATCTTCTTTGTTTTGTTTCGTTTTGGTCCGTCGCTAGTTGGTTTGGGAATTTCATTTACCGATTGGCAGGCAATCGGTTCACCTGATTTTATTGGTTTCAGCAATTTTAAGGCAATGGGACGTGACCCGCGGTTTCAAGACGCACTTACAAACACCATTTCTTTTACTGTAATGACCGTTCCCTCTTTGATCATTCTGGGGCTGATGCTGGCAATGTTTCTCAATCAACAACGTCGTGGGCGCACCCTGGGACGGGTTGCCGTCTTTGTCCCCTATGTTGTGATGTCAACAGTTGTTGGTGTTTTATGGACCTGGTTGCTAGACAAAGACTTTGGGCTTATTAATGTTTATCTGGGGCGTGAAATCCCCTGGTTGGTGAGCCAGGACTTTGCGATGTACGGCATTGTACTCGCAACCGTTTGGTGGAATGTGGGCTATAACATGGTGCTGTTTCTGGCGGGCTTGCAGGATATTCCTCATGAGCTATACGAAGCAGCACGGATTGACGGGGGGAGCAAGCTCCAACTTTTCTGGCATATCACCATACCTCTACTTGCCCCAACGACATTTCTTGTTCTGATGCTGACCCTCATTAACTCGTTTCAGGTGTTTGATCAGGTATTCGTCATGACCTCCGGTGGACCCGGCACATCTACGTTGACACTCGTGCAATACATTTATACGGTTGCATTCCAATTCACCAAATTTGGTTATGGTTCAGCCATCGCGTTGGTTCTGTTTGCCATTCTGGTTGTGTTTGCTCTCCTACAAACACGCGTATATCGTCAGGGACTTCAAAAGACAGGATAAGTGATGACACGACAGGACATTGTTGAGAGTATGATCTGGTATGTGATGCTGACAGTACTCGTAGTTGTCATGCTAATGCCAATTGGCTGGATGGTCTCTACCGCACTTAAACCCGAATCTGAGATCGTCACCACCGAAATTCACTGGATACCGGAAAACATCACAGTGGAAAATTTTCAATCCGTAACCGACAAATTCCCAATCTTTCGTTGGATGTGGAACAGCCTCGTTGTTTCGGTGTCAGCAACGGTATTGACCGTTGCCTTGGATGCACTGGCAGGGTATGCATTTGCTCGCATGGAATTCGCCGGACGGAATATTCTTTTCTTTATTATCATCTCCATGTTGTTCATTCCCATTCAGATAACGGTCGTGCCGCTTTTTTTGCTCTTTTCAAAATTCGGCTTAACCGATACATACTGGGCGCTCATTTTGCCAGTTGGAGCAAACGTAACCGGTGTATTCCTTATGCGTCAGTTCTTCCTAAGCATACCCGGTGAGTTAGAGGATGCTGCTCGTGTAGATGGGGCAAGCGATTTGCGCATCTGGTGGTCAGTCGTGTTACCGCTGGCACGTCCAGCGCTCACAGCGGTAGCGATCATCACATTTTTGTATACGTGGAACAGTTTCTTCTGGCCCTTGATCGTAACCCGTACGGATGCGGTGCGTACCTTGCCGGTTGGTATCGCACAATTTATGAGTTTGCGTCCAGGAATGGCACAAACCACTCAGTCATTTGGATTGTCTATGGCGGGTGCAACGCTGGCGGCACTGCCCCCAATTATTGTGTTTGTTTTCTTACAACGGTACTTCATTGAAGGCATCGCTCAAACGGGGATGAAGGGTTAGCTCATGCTACGTTTTGACGGTAAAGTCGTTTTCATCACTGGAGCATCAAGGGGGATTGGTCGTCACTGTGCAATCGCTTTTGCTCAACAGGGTGCACAGGTTGTCGTACATTACGGTAGCAACCAGGAGGCAGCCGAGACAACACACGCGAAATTGACAGGGGACAATCATCTGATTGTGCAGGCTGATTTAGCCAATCCCACGGAAATCGACAACATGGTCAAGTCCATAGTAGACCACTATGGACGAATAGATGTATTGGTTAACAATGCCGGACGGCTATCTAACCATCCCCTACCCGAAACCAGCTACGAGGAGTGGCAATCTCATTGGCAAGACATCATTGGCACAAATCTGATTGGCACGAGCAATGTCACCTATTGCGTAGCACACCAGATGATTCGTCAGAAAAGCGGGCGGATAATCACCATTTCATCGCGTACTGCCTTTCGCGGTAAACCCGAATCGACTGCATATGTCGCCAGTAAAGCCGGATTAAACGCGATGAGTCAATCGCTTGCCCTCGCGCTAGCGCCGTACAATATCTATGTGGGAATCGTTGCCCCCGGTCCGGTGGCGACAGATATGTCCGCAGATGTGCTGGAAACACCTATCGGCGACGCGCTCAAACGGGAAAGCCCATTGAATCGGGTAGCAAAGCCAGAAGAAGTTGCCTATTCTGTGTTGTTTCTGGCATCTGAAGGGGCTGAATTCCTCACTGGATCAATTATTGACCTCAATGGAGCATCCTATCTACGCTCCTAAATAGATCACAAGAACAGTTTACTGGACAGGTGGCATCTCCAAATCGGTACTGCTCACGGTCAAGTGATAGCATCCCTGCGAAAAACGACGTTAGTATGCTTCAGGAAACATCCCTTCTGTGAGGGAAAACGAACATTTCTGGAGCAAATCAGCTTGAAATGATGGAATTATCGACTCCAAGTTCCTTCAGAGAAGGTCTGCAAAGTTGTCACCTTCACTTCACCTGCTCTTGAAATCGAAAAAATGACGGATTCGATCTCTTTGTTAGGACAAATGCCATTTTGCTTCACAGTAGAATCACAGGCTGAGGCTTGCTACCGCCGCATTTCTCGTGTTTGCTATCATTTGACCTACATCGCCGTTCTGCTTGGGCGCTTTGTCAGCCTCTATCAGCCTCAAAACCCATAGGAGCCAAAACACATGTCAGATTTGTTCACATCGCCCAAATATTTCAAGGATGTCAAGTTCCATAAACACACAGATCGCACAATTGGTTGGCTGGAACTGTTCTACGATCTGGTTTATGTGGCGACCTTGATCCAGATCGGCAACTTTCTGAGTGACAACCTCACCCTGGTTGGATTCGGTCAATTTCTGGTCATGATGTTTGTCGTCTGGTGGTCCTGGGGCGGTGAGACGCTGTATCAGAATCGCTATGTCGCAGATGATATCTGGCATCGGCTACTCGTCTTCATTCAGATTGGGGGCGTGGCGACAATGGGCCTCAGCGTGAGCGGGGCGTTTGGCGACCTGTATGTGCAGTTCACGCTCGGCTATGTGCTGGTTCGTGTTATGACGATATTGATGTATGCGCGGACATACTTCTCACATCCGGAGAGCCGCGCCTATGCCATGCGCTATATCGTCGGGTTCGCTGGCGGCATTGCGATCTGGCTGG
>CAYSVE010000617.1:0-3846 GCA_964434365.1 uncultured Anaerolineaceae bacterium
GCCGTCTGGAGCCAATTTGCCGTTTTGTCGTGCTAAGCGGTCCTCATCCGATACCGCTGGCGAATCAGCCGGCTGCGGCGTTGGGTGCAAATCGGATGTTGAGGGTTGATTGGTCGAATTTGGCATCAGCTATTTCCAGGTTCCATAAAGCGTAGGGGAGTACGATATTCCGGCGGTACGGTCCCACCCGTAGCGTGAGTTCATCGCGCGAGCGGTACAGGTCCAGGTCCTCTTTGTCGGCAAACGGTAACGGTACCGAGAGACGGAAGGTGCCGTCGTCTTCGGTGATGATGCTGTGTGTCGTACCTTCGAACAGCTTTTCGGCGGGGTTTACATCGCTGTAGAGTGCCTCGCCCAGCCGCCTTAGCTGGTCCAGGCCACCCATTTCATTGGGGAAGACCGGAGCCTTCAGCAGGGGTAAGTTGCCGAAGCCCTCTGCGATGAAGTCCAGGTTTTTCTTCTGGTGGTCCTTCCAGGCGGCGAAGTATGGGTCGGTCACTTCGTCTGGGATGATGCGATTACAGATGATGGCGTCGGTCGCGTAGCCGTACAGGTTCAGGTAAGTGTAGGTGCGCTGCGTTTCCTTGATGACCATATGCTCGGGGTTCACCACGAGGCGCATACTGGCCTGTTCCGGGTCGGCGAGCATGTCGCGCACACGGTCCAGCGTATCGAACAACGCTTGCACCTGTTCCCAGGCATCGGTGTCGGGGATGTTATCGCCCCGCCCGATCATCTTACCGATGGGCTTGAGGATGCGCGCCGCACCCCGCGTGATGGTCATGAGTTTTTCGAACCACCAGCGCGTGACATCTGGCAGGCTTAGCAAGCGGAGTGTTTCGGCAGTGGGGGCAGCATCGACCACCAGCACGTCGAACTCGTCGTCGCGCACATATTTGTCGATCCACAGTAGGTGGGCACCCTCTTCGAGGCCGGGGAGAATGGTCACTTCTTCGGCGACGATGTTCTCGGCGTTGTTGGCGAAAACGGCAATCAGGTACTTCTGGAATAGGCCCCAGTACTTGTCCATGCTATAGCGCGCGTCGACCTCCTGCGCCCACAGGTTATCTGCGATTTGTACCGGCTCAGGGCCGATTTCCGCTTCCAAACTATCCGCTAGGCTGTGCGCAGTATCCGTGCTGATAACGATGGTTTTGAGGCCCATTTCGGCACAGCGAAGGGCGGTTGCCGCCGAGATGCTGGTCTTCCCAACGCCACCCTTGCCGGTGTGTACGATGATCCGCATGGTGTAAACTCTTTCCTTGTGTATCGGCTGCCATTATAGACGATGGCTTTTTGTACGTTAACCTGTTATACGTCGATGCTCATCGAGCGTTTCTTTTTGTAAAGCAATTCTTCCAGGGTTCTAACAGATGTTGTGGGAATTATCGGGTCGTTCAGCAGTGGTTACGGGGGTTAGTCGCCGAGAGGGCATCGGCTATGCGATTGCGCATCGCCTGGCGGAGCGGGGCGCAAACCTGATGTTGCAAGGGCTAGCCACCTACGATAAAGCTGTTTACGGCGAAGCGTCCGACATCACAACGGTGTTCGACCTTGAGCGCACCTACGGCATCGAAGTAGACACCTTCGAAGCCGATTTCACGCATCCAAATGCGCCGCAACAGGTGATTACCGCTGCCCGAACACGTTTCGGCCATGTCGATATTCTCATCGCGAACCACGCCTACAGCGTGAATGGTGCGCTCGAAGACCTCAACGTCGAACACATCGACAAGCACTTGCTCGCCAACGTGCGCGGAACGTTACTGCTTGTACAGGCGTTCGCCGCGCAGCACGATGATCGCAAAGGCGGGCGCGTCATCATGATGACATCTGGCCAACACCTCGGCCCTATGCCCGGCGAACTCGCCTATATCGCCAGCAAGGGGGCGTTGCATCAGCTTACACGAAGCCTTTCCGCACATCTCATCCCGCGTGGCATCACCGTCAACACCGTGAACCCCGGCGCAACCGACACCGGCTACGCCGATGAGGAACTTCATGCAACCATCCTCGCGCAACAGCCGCAGGGGCGTTGGGGCGAACCCGACGATGCTGCACGCATCATTGCGTGGTTGTGCACCGATGCCGCCCAGTGGATAACCGGACAGGTGATTAATTCCACCGGTGGCGGGCCGTAGCTACATCAGAAACGACAGCAGCACTGGCAACGTGAAAAGACTCAACACCGTGCTGATCAAAATCACCTCGCTGGCGAAATCGGCATCACCGCCGAACTCCATCGCGAAGGCGCTCACGATTACGGCGGTCGGCATGCTGCTCTCGACGACGGCGACGTTGTAGACCAACCCCTGCAACCCCAGCACATACGCCAACGGAATCGCAATCAGCGGCCCGAGGATCAACCGCAACCCGCTCGCGACGAACACGGGCCGCAACCGCGTGCGTATGTCGCCGAGCGTCACCTTCGAGAGCCGTAACCCCAGCAGTGCCAGCATCCCTGGGACCGCAGCCGCGCCCATGATCGTCACCGCTCGGTTAATTGGCAATGGCAGCGATGTGCCCGTCAGGTTGAGCGCAAACCCGATAACCGCCGCCGGGAGGACAGGCACCCGCAGCATGTTCATGAGTGCTTGCAGCGGTGGACGACTCCCGCTCGATGCAACGTAGATGCCCATGTTGTTGCTGATGACCACGTTTGCGACGTAATACAACGTAGCCAGCTCCAAACCACGTGGGCCGAACGCAAATTCGTTGAGCGGCCAACCGTAGTTCGCCGCGTTGATAAGCATTACACACACGGTGAATGTCGCGAGTGTGCGCGGTTGTAACTTCAGCCACCTGCCTACCTGCCAGCCGATAAGCCACAAGATAAGCGTGGAGATGAAGACCATGGCTGCCATGCGCGCAAAGTCACCGAAGTCGCCCTCGGCGTTTGCAACGCTGCTGATGACCACCGCTGGAATAAACACGTAGATCAGCAGTGGTGAAAGGGCTACCACATCGGTTTCCAGAACGCGCCCGACGGCATAGAAGATGGCAATGACGATAAACACCGGGCTAATGACATCGAGCGCGATCTGTACGATTTCAAGCATCGCGGAGTTCCGCGTGGCGGAAACAATCTACGGTGTGGTCGTTCACCATGCCGCACGCCTGCATGAAGGCGTAGCAAATCGTCGGCCCCACGAACGTGAAGCCGCGCTGCTTAAGGTCTTTACTGAGCGCTCTGCTCTCGTTGGTTTCGGCGGGCACTTCCGCCAAAGACGCCCACGTGTTCTGAATCGTACTACCACCGACGAAGCTCCATATGTAGTCGCTGAAGCTTTCAATCTCCGATTGAATGCGCAGGAAGGCCTGCGCGTTTTGCACCGCGCCGCGTACCTTCAGTTTGTTGCGGATGATGCCCTTGTCCTCCAATAGAGTCGCGATTTTGGCCTCGTTGTAGACAGCAATCTTCTCCGCGTCGAAGTTATCGAAGGCGCGTCGGTAGCCCTCGCGGCGTTTGAGCACGGTAATCCAACTGAGGCCCGCCTGTGCACCTTCTAGCAACAGCATTTCGAACAGTTTGCGGTCGTCGTGTACGGGCACGCCCCATTCTTCATCGTGGTAAGCGACGTACAGCGGGTCATCGCTTACCCATTCACAGCGTTTCATCGAATCGTTTTCACTCCGTCAGGTTTTCGAAAGGATTTTCGCCAGGGAACCAGGTTTGCTCGCCCTGTGCCAACACATCGATCACCTCGCGCGATGGATGGTTTGCAAGCAGTGCTTCGCGGTCACGCTGATTACTCCGATCGCGCACGGCGATGATGTCGCTGTTGAGGTAAGGACTCGTGACACTCATGAGTGCACCGTAGGCCCGCCAGCGAACATCGTTGCCGG
>CAYSVE010000618.1:0-3844 GCA_964434365.1 uncultured Anaerolineaceae bacterium
GCCGACTTCGCGAATCTGGCTGTCGTAGCTGGGGATAGCGCAAAGCTCGCGCAGAAATGTGATGATGTCCTCGCGGTGGCCTTCCACCCTCGTGCGGATTTGTTCCTTCACTGTATTGTCAACCATCTTGTTCTGTTCCTTTCAGCGTGATGATGCCCTCTGCTGGGTCATCGTGCGTGATGACCCACACGGCATCAGTCGGATAAGTGTTGTTTGTTCGCGAAACGAAACTCGCCTCGCGCCCTGTAATGGCCGCGTTGCGCGCGGTCGTCCAGCCCGGGTGGGCCGTTTCGGCGATAGTCACAGCGAATACGAGGTCCATCGTGCTGAGTGGTGGGTCTTCCCACAGCCCAACCCAATGGAACTGGAGCGCCGGTACACCTAACTGCTGCTCACAGTGATGATCGAGTTCGACCCAGGGAGCTTTTGTGCCTGTGCACATCACCGCAGGCAAGGCTCCATTGTGCAGCAGTAATCGACGATGGCTTTCGTCCCAAATAATGCCGACCGCCCGCACCATGAATCGCGAGAATCGCGGTTCTGGCCGCCCGCGCAACAGGTTCCACACCCAGCGACGCGCGAGTTTTCGGCGCAACCGGTCGAGTTCCTCCTGTGGTGTGGAGATGATTGTTGGCTCCGGGCGGTTCGTTGCCGTCGCATGGTCGATGATTCTCGGCACGAATAGTTTAAGGGGCAGGTCGTTTGGTGGGAAGTAGCGGTTTGCGCGGGCTTCGGCGGTACGCTTTGCGACTTCGCCCCCCAACGGCCAACCGACCGCGAGGATATTCAGGCGGTCCCACCCATCGAGGTAGTACAGCCCGGCGAGCGTCTCGATGTGTGCAAAGACACCGGTTTCCTCGTGCACCTCACGCGCCACACCCTCGAAAACGCTCTCACCCTGGTCGAGTCTGCCACCGGGCAGGTTCCACGTGTTTAAATCGCCCCGCCGCGAGAGCAACACCCGGCCATCGTCATCGAGTACAGCGCATAGCACACCCAAACGCAGAAACGGCACGGGCTAGTCGTCACCATCAACTAACTTACGAGAGATTCGGTTGTGTTCCTCCACAAGCACGGGCACTTCCGTCGTCATCAGTTGCCCCTCATCAACGACGACCTTACCGTTGATGACCGATAGGTCAGCGTAGCCCGGCTTACCGAAGATTAACCCCGCGACGGGATCGTGCTGCGCTCCGGCCATCCCGACCGTATCCAGCCGAAAGCCGACGAAATCGGCGGCCATGCCTGGTGCCAACGCACCGATGTCATCGCGACCCAACACCGCAGCCCCACCCAGCGTCGCCATTTCTAGCGCTTCGCGGGCTGTAAGCGCAGCGGGGTTTTCCGTTACGCGCTGGAGCAGCATCGCTTGCCGCGCTTCGTCGAGCAGGTGCCCGCTGTCGTTCGAGGCACTCCCGTCGACGCCCAGGCCCACCTTTACGCCTGCGTCCAGCATTCCGCGCACCGGGGCGATTCCACTCGCAAGGCGCATATTGCTTGCCGGGCAATGGCACACACCCGTTCCAGTGCGTGCAAACAGGCCAATCTCTTCTCCGTTAAGCTTGACGCAGTGTGCGTGCCACACATCGTCGCCCACCCAGCCTACATCCTCGGCGTAGGCGCCGGGGCGGTAGCCGAACGTCTCCAGGCTATAGCTGATGTCGTTCTCGTTTTCGGCGAGGTGGGTGTGCAGGTGTACGCCGTAGCTACGGGCAAGTTCCGCACTGGCACGCATCAAGTCCTGGCTCACACTGAACGGAGAACAAGGTGCCACGACGATGCGCAACATCGCATACGGGGTTGCATCATGATACGTTTCGATCAAACGGCGTGTGTCCGCGAGAATAGTCTCCTCTTCCTCCACGACGCTATCTGGCGGGAGGCCGCCCTTACTTTCACCGACGCTCATCGAGCCACGCGCAGCGTGGAAACGCATGCCGATCGCCTGTGCCGCACGAATTTCATCGTCCAGTGTGCAGTCGTTCGGGAAGATATACAGGTGATCGCTCGATGTTGTGCAACCGCTGAGCATGAGTTCGGCCATGGCGAGTTTCGCGCTCACATGCACGGCTTCGCCCGTTAGGTTTGCCCAAATGGGATACAGCGTCTTCAACCATCCGAATAGCTCGAGGTCTTGCGCTAGCACCCGGGTGAGCGTTTGATACATGTGATGATGCGTGTTCACCAGCCCGGGTAGCACGATATGATTTGGTAAGTCGTAGACGACATCGGCGGTGGTTGCTGGCATGTCCACCAGTTGGCCCACTGCCTTGATGACACCATCCTCAACGTAGAGCGCACCATTACGTAGCTCCCGCCGTTTGGCGTCCATCGTCACCAGTGTATGTACATTTTTGAGGAGTATGCTAGCCATTGGCGAAGTGTAGCGCGTGCCTTACTGTTGCACAAGTAGGCACAGTACCGAACCCCAAAGTTTGCAAATTCTTGCCTGGGGTATATTTGTAAAAGCATTTGTACAACTCAGCTACACAAAGTCAACTCATTTTCCTTCATCGTTCGGTAGAATGTATATTGGTTAAGACTATTGGAAGCCGTTGATTCTATTCGGAACTGATCTGGCAGCGACAATCCGTTTCTGCCCCCGCTCTTGGCAAGCTTTGAGGAAGTTGATATGGAGCTAAAGCGAAAGCCCAAGGCCTTACCGGGCCAGGCGCTCGTGGAGTATGTGCTGATCGCCTCGTTGGTGGTCATTGCCTTCACGATTGCGCTCATTTTGACTGGCCCGGCAATTGGCAACGTATTCGAAAACACCATCTTTAACCTGATTGGTGCAGAAGGCCCACGGGACATCGCGGAAGGGCCGACATCCTTTTGGATGACGGTAACCTGGGTGGCGACACAAACACCCCAGGAATCGCCCTTCCCGACGAATGAACCGTTGGAACCGACAACCGAGCCGACGGATGGCCCGACACCCACAAATACACCGGTGTCACCGACGTTTACGCCGACAGATACACCTACTGTGGCGGCCTCAGCAACCCCTGAGGATACCCGCCACGAAGTATTGTTCGACGACCCCGCAGATTCGCCGGAGTACTATCGACTCTCCAGCAATGTGTACCTCGGTCAGCAAGCCTGGGAAGCAGCTTACTACCAGGATGAGAGTGCATCCTCTGGCACTTTAACGCTGCCTAGCCCGCCCAATACCATCGTGCGACGCTCGTTAGAGCCGAACGACCGGAACCTGGTGAAGGTCAACAGCGATAACACGCCTGAGGACATCGGTGGTGCCGGTTTTGCCGAAACGTACTTCTCGGCCCGGTTCACCAAGACAATCTTCGTCGACGCCGACGACAACACCGCCCCGCAGCCGATTTTGGTGCGTGTGCGTAACTATAGCGACGGCGTGCGTGTATGGCTATTGCCAGAGACGGGCTTCGATACCGACACGCTGGAATTCTCCTTCGCAGACCCCGGGAGTTGTTCGTCACAGGGTAGTGGTGGCAACCGCGATGCAGACAGCGCTCCGACCGTGCTCTCGGGTGCTGGGCAAACGTCCTGTTTGCTCCTGAGTGACTGGGACGACCAGGTCGATGGTGGTGAGCATCTCATCTACCGCGAGTTGGCCGCTCCGGCGACTGCATCGAATGATGCTGATAAGACCAGCACCCCGAATGCCTGGCAGCTCTATGTTGAGTACTATGCTGCCGAGAGTGACATCCCCCGGCTCACGGTCGAGGTCATTTCGCCTCGTGTGAACCCGGACGATGCTACCACGGGTGCCGGGGAGATCGACTGTAACTTCGGCCAGGAAACAAATACCGACCGCTCCAACACGCGTACGAACTCCTACAGTAGCTATGAGGGTGGTAATTTCGCC
>CAYSVE010000619.1:0-3830 GCA_964434365.1 uncultured Anaerolineaceae bacterium
ATTCCCACCCCGCCAACCACCTCCCGTGAGTCCCATATTGTGCGGCGCTGCCTGGGGGCCGGGCGGTAGCATCTGCGGTGGGGTGGGCCAACCAACCCCAACCTGACGTGCGGCGCGTCGCTGCGGTTGCCGGTGCTTGCAGGCGGCGACCCGCAACCCCTTGTTGTAACGGTGCCGGAGGGGAATGCGTACATCAGCTACACATTCATCGCAACACCGCTGCTGCCAGAGCCAACCCGCGTCGAGGGGACGGGGTAGGTCAGGTGTTCCTGCCTACTCCCATTCGACCAGAATCGAGGTCTCGGTACCCTCGCCGGAATCCAGGCGATTGTTGATGTCCTCATACATGACGGTGAAATGTGTACCTTTTGGTAAAAAGCGCCGGCTCCAACCGTAGGCAATGCCGTATGTCAGGTCATCGGGGTAGAGATGAATATGAATCGTGCGATACTTTGTTTCACTCAGCTTCTCGATTCTAACATGACCGATGTCCCCACCGCGGTGTTGCATCTGATAGATGTCATCCCACGCAGTCAAAATCTGTGGAAGTGTTGCAGACTGCAATTCCGGTGGGAGGACCACACGCTCGGCAATCGACATACCGACCGCGACGTAGTTCTGCGTGGTGTTGGGGTTATCGGCAAGGTCGTTCATCACCGACAACCACCGTTCTGCCGGGTACCATTCGTTAGGTTGCACGTTGGCTAGGCCGTGTTTCCCAAGTAGGGGTTGGATCTCGTCGGATTGGAGATTTTCGACGATACCTAGTACGGTTGCACCGATGATTTCGATGTTTGGATCACATGTAAGATGGCGCATACGATTTCCTTTATTTGCAATCTACGCGGATTATTCTTAAATATTACGAAATGTTAAGGTGGATTTCAAGCATTTCTGCTGAGCAATTTGTGAAAATTCCTTCGTGTACACGGGGAGGCTGGCCAAATCGCGACAGGTGGAAGCAACATGCAGTTCGTGATAAATTGAGAGCACTGGGTAACAAACGCGCGGAGCCGCACCTATGGGCACGAAAATCGAGGATATTGCTCGCCACGCCGGGGTCGCGGTGTCCACCGTTTCGAAGGCGCTGAACGGCTACCGTGGTGTCGCGGAGGAAACACGTGCGCGGGTGTTCGCTGCCGCCGAGGAGCTAAACTACCAACCGAGTGCCTCCGCACGGCACTTGCGCCAGCAGCGCACCTACAAAATCGGCCTGATGCTCAACTTCCCCTTCTCCGATGTAGCCGACTACCTGAGTGACCTCATTGCTGCCGCCAGCGAAGTCGCGGAGGCCAACGGCTACAATTTCGTGCTGTACACGCGCGTTGGCCAGCACCTCGACCAACTGCCGCGCATCTGCCGCAGTGGTGAGGTCGATGCGATGGTGCTGATGTGGATTGACCGTATCGACGAGACGATCGACCTGATGCGCGCCGAGAACATGCCCTACCTTGTGATGGCGCGCCGCCCACAACACCCCGACGCGTGCTACGTCGTGACGGATAACCAGGCCGGGGCGCGGGCGCTTACGCAGCATCTTATCGTCAACGGACACCGCCGCATCGGCATGTTCACCTTCCCCGAAATGCGCGAAACCCACAAGGATCGCCTGGCCGGGTACCTCGAAGCGCACGAAATGGCCGGGTTGCCAATCGACCCGGCGCTGCAAGTCGACATCGTGTACCCCGATGCAGGCAAGGGCGGCCCGATGCTCGGGAAGCTGCTGCAACTCGCCGACCCGCCGACCGCCCTGTTCGCCTACCACGATCAACTCGCGGTGGAGGCGCAGTTCTACGCGCAGCAGCGCGGCCTGCGCGTGCCGGAAGACATCGCCATCGCCGGGTTCGATGGGGTACGCATCACTGCGGTGACGTCGCCACCCATCACCACCGTGCAGCAGCCTCTCCGCGAGATGGGCGCACGCCTCATCGAAGCGTTGCTACAGATGATCGCCAACCCGGACTACGACCCGGTGAAACTGACCTTCCCGCCCACGTTGGTGGTGCGCGGGTCGACGCAGGCGGGGGCGTAATTTTCCCCAATTGCTTGACAGCGACCGCGCTCTAACTTACCATTAATCTAAAGCGTGTGAGCGTTCACATGTGCGCGTACGCGATACAATCGATGCAAATATTCCGGTGTGTTTGTCGCACACCAACCAGAAAAGATATCACCCCTTTTTGAAAGGCTTTTGCACAACATGATCGACCTCCAAACCTACGATGTGTGGTTTCTGTGTGGTAGCCAGCACCTCTATGGCCCCGACGTGCTGGCCCAGGTCGCCGACCACGCCCAGGCCATCGCCACCGCCCTGAACGACGCGCTCCCGACGAAAGTCACATTTAAGCCGGTGCTCAAAACGCCGGAGGAAATCCACCGTGTGATGCTCGACGCAAACAGTGACCCATCGTGCGTCGGCGTTATCATCTGGATGCACACCTTCTCGCCGGCGAAGAACTGGATCGCGGGCCTTAGCGCGCTTGCCAAGCCGATGGCCCACCTGCACACCCAGTACAACCGCGATATTCCGTGGGCCGAGATCGACATGGACTTCATGAACCTCAACCAGGCCGCCCATGGCGACCGCGAGTTCGGGTTCATGGTTAGCCGGTTGCGGATGAATCGCAAAGTCGTCGTTGGCCATTGGGAAGACCCCGCCACACAAGCCGACCTCTCGGTGTGGGCGCGGGCGGCCTGTGCCCTCGCCGACAGCCGAACGATGCGGGTCGCACGCTTTGGCGACAACATGCGCGCCGTCGCCGTCACCGAGGGCGACAAGGTGATGGCCCAGACAGTGATGGGCTATCAGGTGCATGGCTACGGCATCGGCGATTTGGTCGATGTGGTGCGCGAGGTCACCGATGCCGACATCGCCGCGCTCGTCGGCGAATACGAGGAGACCTACCAAATCGCAGAAGACCTGCGCACCGGCGGCGACCGTCACGACCGGGTGCGCGAGGCGGCGCGGCTGGAAATCGGCCTGCGGCGCTTTTTGAAGGCCGGGGACTTCTCCGCGTTTACCACAACTTTTGAGGATTTACACGATGTCGACCAGCTGCCGGGCCTCGCGTGCCAGCGCCTCATGGCCGATGGTTTCGGCTTCGGCGCGGAGGGCGACTGGAAAACCGCTGCCCTGCTGCGCAGCATGAAGGTCATGAGTGCGGGCCTCGACGGCGGCACCTCCTTTATGGAGGATTACACGTATCACATGCACCCGGACGGCCACGCCGTGCTGGGCGCGCACATGCTGGAGATCTGCCCGAGTATTGCCGTCGGTAAGCCGAGCTTGCAGGTGCATCCGCTGGGCATCGGCGGCAAAGCCGACCCGGCCCGCCTGGTGTTCGACAGTGCGACCGGCCCGGCCATCAACGTCTCGCTGATGGACATGGGCGAGCGCTTCCGTATGGTCGTCAACGAGGTGGAGGCCGTGCCCCCCACCGAACCGCTGCCGAAGCTGCCCGTCGCGCGGGCGCTGTGGTACCCGAAACCCGACTTCAAGACGGCCCTTGCCGCGTGGATTTACGCGGGTGGTGCGCATCATACCGGGTACAGCCTCTCGTTGACGACGGAACACCTTGCCGACTTCGCCGAAATGCTCGGGGTCGAATTTTTGCGCATCGACGCCGATACGCGCCTGCACGACTTCAAGAACGAAATTCGCTGGAACGACGCGAGCTACCGCTAAAGGGGGCAACCTGTGGCGGAAACGCTTCTGCACATGGCGGCCATCACCAAGCGCTTCCCTGGGGTGCTGGCCCTGCAAAATGTGAACTTAGACGTGCGCCGCGGCGAGGTCCATGCGGTGGTGGGCGAAAACGGCGCGGGGAAAT
>CAYSVE010000620.1:0-3828 GCA_964434365.1 uncultured Anaerolineaceae bacterium
CTACAACCAATTGATTAAGAGTCAACTGCTCTGCCAATTGAGCTACGAGGCCATTGATAAACATAAGTATATCGGCCCGGTGCGCCGCGTCAAGTGTAAGATGTTGACCTTTACAGGTGTCTTATACTTTAGCCTGTGACATCCCACGACGATAGTTCTGCCATAAACTGATGCGCTGTCATATCCATGTGGATAGGGGTGAGGCTCGCGTACCCATTGTGCACCGCCCACAAATCGGTCCCCTCTTCATCGACAACGCCCGTCGGTTCCTCACCAACAATGCGTACACAATTACCACTGTCTTCGAGTTCATCATGATAGATGCGAACGCCTTGCCGGGCGAGCCGCACACCCCGCACATCGACACCGTGCGGCACGTTTAGGTTAAGCGCCGTAAACGGTGGCAGCGACCGCTCGAGGGCGCGGGCAACCACCCGCGCAGCCAGCCGCGCGGCCACCTCATATTCCTCGACCTGATTCGCCCGTTGGCTATCCAGCGATACCGCGATCGCCGGGATGCCTTGTACCGTCGCCTCCAGCGCAGCCGATACTGTGCCGCTATAGCTAACATCCTGGCCCAGGTTCCCACCCCGGTTGATGCCACTCACCACCAGCCGAGGCGGCCACGCCACCAACCCGAGTGCCGCCAACGCGATACAATCGGCAGGAGAACCATCAACGGCGGTCGCGTGGCTCCCATCCATCATCCGGGCCTCACGGACGACCGGAATATCACGAAAGAGTGTTTTCTTGTGGCCGCTTGTGCTCTGGTTCACCAACGGTGCGATGACCTCCACTCGGTCTGCAAGCTCGCGCATCGCGCGCGTCAACGCCAGTATGCCAGGGGCATCGACCCCGTCATCATTGGTTACTAAGATGTACGTCATCGGTTGCTCTCCAAAAACATGAAAAAACCATAAAACCCTCATGAATTGTGGCAGATTTCACCAATCACACCACAATTTTTTAACATTTTTGCGGTATTATTTCAGCGTATACGACGAAAGCCATCGAAAAATTGTTGTACTTCGATATAGTCAATTGCTTGTTACAGGGCCTAGTATACATTTGTCGTCCGCTTTAAACGACAAGAAAGGTGCCCAATGTCATACGATTCGTCGTTCAAGGCCAACCTGTTGGAAGGCAAAAGCCGCTTCCAGAGTGCCCGCATGCGCGCCTTCTGGGACGAGATGTTCTCGTTGTTGCGCGGCCAACCTGCCGAACTCATGAGTTTCGAAGACATCCGCACACGCTTGCGTCTGCACGAAGAAAGCTACAAGGGCTTGCAGAATATCCCCGTCGATAAGATCGTCGGGAGCGTGGGGCGTTATCGCGATTTCACCAGCAACTTCCTGCCGAAGTCCAGCGCCATGCAAGAGCGCTGGAGCCGCATCTACGCCCAGGCGAACAGCCTGAGCGGCCTACCGCCGATCGAAGTGTACAAGGTCGGCGATGTGTACTTTGTGCGCGATGGCAACCACCGCGTATCGGTAGCGCGCCAACTGCGTGCCAAAACCATCGAAGCCCACGTCACCGAACTCTCGACACCGGTTTCGCTACAACCCGATATTTCGATCGAAGAACTCGATGCGGCCACAGCTTACGCCAACTTCCTCAGCGAAACTGGCCTGCGCTACAGCCGCCCGCTTCACCAATCGTTGATGCTTAGTGAGCCGACGCGCTACACCGAGTTGATGGGCCACATCAACCTGCACCGGGGCATCATCGAGCATGTGCGCGGCGAGCAAATCGACATCAAGGAAGCTGCCGCCCACTGGTACGATGAAGTCTACCGCCCGGCGCTTACGCTCATTCGCAAGTACGGCGTGCTAGAAAACCTGCCGCTGAAGGCCAATGGCGAACAGCGCACCGAGGCCGACCTCTACCTGTGGTTGGTGGACCACCTACAGGAAGTCCGCGAGCAATATGGCTCCGAAGAAGAAACGCAGCGCTTCAGCGATGCCCTTGTGGACTACCTCGCAGAGCGTAAGATACCGGTGCCGAAGGAACTGCTCGTAGAAAACGACCCACGCGTGATGATTACCCGTACCCAGGTAATGCGCGCCATCGAAAACAAGTATGGCACCAGCGGCAACGCCCGCCCCGATGCCCCCGATAACCTCGACACAGCCTAACCCTTACAGCCTCGGCAACCCGGGGCTGTTTTCCACCATTCCTATCCTTTAGCATTGCGCTTTCGTGTTCGAAGACCCAGGGAAGTGCAATCTCTATGCAAGCTATGACGGTGTACCCGGTGCCCGCACCGGTTCAGCAAACAGCCTTCGACCTCCACACCACCTTACAGCGAGCACTCCAAATCGCTGGTGTGACGCTACAAACCGGCGATGTCGTCGCCGTATCCAGCAAGTACGCCGCCATTGCCGAGGGGCGCATCGTCGAACTCGACGAAATTATCCCCACCGACGAAGCCCACGAAATCGCCGAGCGTTACGACATGAACCCACAGATGGCGCAACTCGTGTTGCAAGAGGCCGATTTCGTGTTCGGGGGTATCGAAATGGGTTTTCTGCTTACAGCCAACGAGGGCATCATCTCACCAAACGCCGGGTTAGACCGCTCCAACATTCCCTCGGGTAAGGTCGTGCTCTTCCCGCAGTACCCCTACGCCACCGCAGAGGCCATTCGGCAGGCCGCCCAGATTGCGACCAGCACCTCCCTCGGTGTCATCCTGACGGATAGCTGGCTCGTGCCCGGCAGGCAAGGGACGACCGGCGTCGCGTTAGCGAGTGCCGGGTTTTATCCTACGCAGGATGAGCGCGGTAAAGCCGACCTGTTCGGCAACCCGATGACCGTTACCGTGCGTGGTGTTGCCGATTCGCTTTCAGTGGCCGCACAAATCGTGATGGGCGAGCGCGACGAGGCAGTGCCCTTTGCTGTTATCCGTGGGGCCGATGTGCAACTCACCGATGTACCGCTCAGCAGCGAGGACGTTGCGATCGATTGGCGGCAGTGTATTTACGTGGAGTCGTTGACGACGGGGCTGCGAGGTGAGCGTGTTTTGAAAGCTATAGCGGCAGCAGCCCCGTTTGTTGCGAAGAAAAAGGCGATCGAATAACCTCGCCCGCCCTAGAACTCGATCAGATCACGAATGCTGGCGAGCAGCGCATCGCCTACGCCAGACACACCCTTGAGGGCGGCTTCATCGGCGAAGGGGCCATTTTCATCGCGGTACGCTACGACGCGCTCCGCGAGGCCCTGGCCGATACCCGGCAGGTCCGTCAATTCCTCGACAGTGGCCGTGTTCACATTGACCAACTCGGCAGTGGCCGTCACTGTGGCGGGGGCTGCCGCCGAGGCCATCGCATCCTTGGTTTCTTCGCGGTCGCCGCTCGGCAGGGCGTTGCGTTCGGCAGGCGGCAGCGCCGGGCTGTCGACGTTGAGGCCACTACCAAGGCCTTGCAGCGCACCCCCCACGCTGTTGCCAACCCAACCGCGCAGGACGTTCGCGCCGTTGCCGACGTCCTTCCACTTCACCGTATACGGGTCGTAGGTGCCCTTTTCTTCGTTGACGATCTTCTCCCACAGTTGTTGGGTGTCGGGGTCCGCAGACGTGCTCTCGCTGGTTTCGGCACTGGTTTCGGAACCCATCGTGTTAAACGACGATACCATGAACGCCCCGATCTGCCCCAGGAAATCCCAGAAGATGCTGATAACCCACAGGAAGCCAACCACGATCACCAGGAAGATGTCGCGCACCAGCAGGATGGGGAAGAACAACGGCCACAGGTTGGTGATGCGCACGCTCTTGCGGTGCCACTCCTGCGCCTTAAAGTTCTTGAACATATCGAAGCTCATATCGGTAGCCAT
>CAYSVE010000621.1:0-3827 GCA_964434365.1 uncultured Anaerolineaceae bacterium
GACGATGTGATCAGCGGCGGCGACGGCAATGACACGCTGCTCGGCGATGAGGGCACCCTCTGCCGGGAAGCCCGCGAAGTACACCAGTTCAGGGTTATCGAAGGAGATTTCTTCCAGCAGGCCGCGGAAGTCGGTATCACCGACGGTGATGGCGTCTGCCGCAACGACCTCGCCGCCAAGCTCTTCGAAGCGGGCAGAGAGCACGTTCACGATGCCTTCGCCGTACGCGCTGCCGTCATGGATGGTGGCGATGCTGGTGATGCCAAGCTCGTTGAAGATGAACTCAGCGGCGTTCGCACCCTGCTGTGCGTCCGACGGAACCGCGCGGTTGAAGCTGGTAAACCCGGAGGTCGTCAGGTTGGGGGCGGTGCAGCTCGGCGACATGGTGGTGTAGTCGGCTTCGTCGTATACCGGCGCAGCAGCCGTACACGCGCTGGAGCACATCGGCCCCATCACACCGACAATGTCTTCATTGGCGACGAACCGGTTGGCCACAGCCTGGCCACCCTCGGCGGAGCAGGTGCTGTCCTGGATATCGAGCGCCACGGAGAATTCCACGCCATCGACGGTGACGGTCGGGCGGTCTTCCACGGCGAGTTCGGAACCGCGTTGGATGTCGATACCCAGCGGGGCAATGCCCTCACCGCTGATGCCAGCCGAGAAGCCGATCACCACGTCTTCACCCGGCGCAAGCATCACCGACGGCCCCATCATCATGTCGCCGTCCATGTCGGCCATGGCTTCGTCGTCGGCCATCTCTTCGTCCATGGCTTCGGCGTCGTCGGCCATTTCTTCGTCCATGGCTTCTTCAGTCGCGTCTTCCTGTGCCATCGCGACTTCTTCAGCTTCCTCAGTCGCCTCGTCCATCATGGCTTCTTCGGTCGCGTCTTCGTCCATGGCTTCGTCGTCGGCCATTTCTTCGTCCATGGCTTCCGCATCATCCATTTCCTCGTCCATGGCCTCGGCGTCGTCGGCCATTTCTTCGTCCATGGCTTCCGCATCATCCATCGGAGGCAGCAGCACCGCGTCGATCACATGGATGACACCATTGCTGGCTTCCACGTCGGCAGCAACCACCGTCGCCACCTCGTTGATGACAACCATCTCGTCGACAACATCCACGCTGATCGTCGCACCGTTGACCGTTTCCACCTCAAGCGGGAGTTCCTCCGCGCCAAGGATGGCTTCGGCCATGACCGCATCGGCCACCACGTGGTACGTCAGCACCGACGTGAGCAGTTCGGTATCTTCGAGGAGTGCCTCGGCTTCCATCTCAAGCGCTTCGAGGGCGGCAGCGAAGGCATCGTCGGTGGGCGCGAAGACCGTGAACGGCCCTTCACCGGCGAGCGTCTCGGCGAGGTCGGCAGCCACCACAGCCGCTACCAGCGTGCTGAACTGCTCATCGGCCATGGCCACATCGACGATGGTACCCATCTCGTCCATGGCTTCCTCGGTCATCTCGACTTCTTCGGTTGCCTCTTCCGTCTCTTCGACTTCTTCCGTGGCTTCCTCGGTCATCTCGACTTCTTCGGTCGCCTCTTCCGTGGCTTCCTCAGTCTCTTCCGCTTCCTCGGTCGCCTCTTCCGTCTCTTCGACTTCTTCCGTGGCTTCCTCGGTTGCCTCGACTTCTTCGGTTTCTTCTTCAGCCGCAGCGACTTCTGTCGGCTCCTCGGTCGGTTCGGGGGTCGCAGTGGGGTCCGGCGTCGGCGTCGGACCACAGGCCGCAAGCACCAGGGCGAGTATTAGCCCCAGAGCAATGAGCCAGCGCATGTTCGATGAACGCTTCACGTCTCTTCTCTCCTTCATATATGACATTTGTGAATATCACAACAACCGTCGACTATACTCACTCCGCAGTGACGGCGCAAATACCAACGGATTAGAGATTGGCTATAGGACTGCCACAAATGCCTGAAGTGACTCGGCGCTGTTGATTGCCGTGCGCGTTTTGGCGCGGTCGATGCGTTTGATGAGGCCACTGAGCACCTCGCCAGAACCGATTTCGACGAAGTGTTCTGCGCCGTCGGCAATCATCGCGCTAACCGACCCCGCCCAGCGGACGGGTTGCACAATTTGCGCTTCGAGTTCGGTGCGAATGTCATCGGTGGTTTTAAGGGGGGCTGCGCTCACATTGCCGTAAACCGGGAGCGAGGGCGCGTTGAAGTTCACACCTGCCAGGCGTTGCTTGAACAACTCGGCGGCGGGTTCCATGAGGGGTGAGTGGGCGGCAACGCTGAGGGCGAGCGACAGCGCGCGCTTGGCCCCGGCCTCGGTACCGAGTTCGAGGGCGCGGTCGCGGGCGGCCTTGCCCCCGCTGATGACCACCTGCCCCGGGCAGTTGTCGTTGGCAATGACGATGGGTTCGCCGGTTTCTTCACCGGCCTTACGGCACACCTCGCGCGCATCGTCGAGGCTAAGGCCGAGGAAAGCGCCCATGCCGCCGGGGTTGTTCTCACCGGCTTCGCGCATCAGGCGGCCTCGCTCGCGCACGAGGCGCAACCCATCCTCGAAGCTGAGCACGCCCGCGCACGTCAGCGCGGTGAACTCGCCGAGGCTGTGGCCCGCCGCAAACGACGGCACGGCCTGCGGTGCTTCGGTTTGGAGCGCGCGCAGCGTCGCCATGCTCACGACGTAGAGCGCGGTCTGCGTATTGTAGGTGTCGTTGAGGTCGTCGAGGGGGCCGTTAAAGCACAATTCGCTGAACTTCAGGCCGAGGATGGTGTCGGCTTCGTCGAAGGTTTGGCGGGCAACCGGGTAGGCGGCGGCCACGCTTTTGCCCATCCCTACTTCCTGCGATCCCTGGCCGGGGAAAACATATGCAATCTTGGACCAGTCCATGGGTGGCTCCTGGGTATCCTGGGTAAATGAAAAAAGGTCGGCTGTTAAAGTTAGCGCGACCTTCTTCGTTTATCCAGACGGTGTACCACCGGCTAGGCGTCCTCGCTCGGCTCAATCACCTGTTCGCCACGGTAGCTGCCGCAGTTCTTGCAAACGTGATGCGCGAGTTTGTACTCGCCGCACGTATCGCAGGGGATGAGGTGCTTGAGGGTGAGGGCGTCGTGTGCGCGGCGGCGATTCCGGCGGCTCTTGGATATCTTACGCTTCGGTAATGGACCCACGACGGTGCTCCTTAACTCGATAATAGTGCATGTACAGAACAAAGCCCGGCACGGTGGCCAGGCTTCAGTCGTCGCATTATAGGGTTGTACGGAAGAGAAGTCAATATAATGCGGCGATTACGCCTCTTACATCTCATCCCCCGAGATCATGGGTGGAAACCGCCGCCGCGCCTTCAATTCCGCCACCCAGTCGACGACCTGCTGTTCGATTTCATCGCGCACCCGGCGGAACGTCGCCATGATGTCCTCATCGCTGCCAGTGACCGCTGCCGGGTCATCGAATGGCCAGTGCAGCTTCTTTTTCGCCATTGCATACACGCCACCGGGGCAGTTCGCGTCGGCGTGGGCGCACACGGTAATGACGTAGTCGAAGTAGGTCGCGCCGACGTACTCGTTGAGGTGGTTCGATGTGTGGCTGCGAATGTCGATGCCGACCTCATCCATTACACGAATGGTGTACGGATTGATACTGTGGGGGTTCAAACCCGCACTCAAGATGCGCAACCTATCGCCAGCTTCCCTGCGTAAATAGGCTTCTGCCATCTGCGAACATGCCGAATTGCCAGCACACAATACCAATACATCCACGGGTGTCGTCCCTTTTGTTTCCCATCTATGTTGGTTACTTCACAGCCTTTGACATCATTGTTGAAATTAAGCGTTCTCAAAACCACATCGCGCAGCGATTGGTTGTCACCAACAACGATT
>CAYSVE010000622.1:0-3827 GCA_964434365.1 uncultured Anaerolineaceae bacterium
ACTACATCGGCTTCAAGTACGAACGCCGACTTCCCTTCCGCGTGGTGGGCGAGCGTCATAGCTCGGCCCTCTACGGTAGTGATGACAGTCGTCGGCGCGAAGCGCTAGAACATGTGGTTGCCCAACGTGGGAAACCATTCACCGAAATTGCGCGCAGAGCACGCGATGGCGTTTCCCCAGTAGACCCCACTGCACAAGCCGCTGTCGGGTCACTCGATTTGAATCAGCAGGCCGTATGGTTGCAACGCCTGTGTAGGGAGGGGTTCGTAGTACAAGGGGAGGTGCCGGAAACAATTATGCAACTGGTGCATCTCGTTGAGTATGCCTATCTCGACGAGGTAGCTGAGTTGTCGGCTGTTGCACTGGACAAGTTGCTATTCACGATGGCGCTCAACACGTATCGCGGTGTCGTGAGCACGCTGTTCGCTCGCGCCGATGGCGTGCCCAACGGACGTGTGCATCCATTGAGTGGTGTGAGTCGCCTGTTGTGGGGTACGGGTACATCCAACGAACACGCAGCCGTTGTCGCGCTGGCGGCAAGTGAGCAGTATCAGGTGCCGTCGCTCGTACAGGCCATCGCTTTGGATTCGACAACGGTCGATTCGGTCGAGCGGCACCGCGCAGGCGAGCGAGTCATCACACGCAAAACACGCCGCACCGCCGATTACCTGCTGTCATCGATGGAGGCAAGTTGGCAAGCGACCCTTAGCCCCGACGGGGTGGTGACCACAAGTCATGCATCTGGCTATCAACCCGTGACACCTTCTGCGGCTCAGTGGTCTACGCGCCACACTTCGCAGTACGGCGATGTAGTTATATGCCTGTACAGCCCGCCGGATGGCGAGGCAATGCCCTTCACAAGTGCCTACTTCCCGCTGTATGCCCTCGACGAATACACCATCCGTGATGGGTGGGCTTTCGCGCAGGTGGGGGATGGCTACCTCGCGCTGACGGCTTCGGCGGGTTTCGACCTCATCACACACGGCGACACGGCTCACCGTGAACTGCGCTCGCCGGGAATGCAATGTGCGTGGGTGTGCCACATGGGCACCGCAACCGAAGACGGCACCTTCACCGATTTTCAGAATGCGACCCTCGCGATTGATACGACCATGACGCACAGACACGTAGCCCTCACAACCTTGCGCGGCAACCGCCTCGAATTCAGCGCCGATGCCGGGCTAACGATCGACGACGTTGCGCAACAAATCGACGAGAACGCGCACTATCGTAGCCCGTACAGCAATACCGATTTCGACGCTCCCAGTATGGATATTCAGTATGGCGAGTACGTCATGCGCCTGAACTTCTCGACGGAGGAGGAGACACCCTAATGATCGAACAACACCTGCTAAACGCGCACGCTGTGACGAGCGGAAGCCATCACTTTTTTGGCTATTACGATAAATCACCGTGGGATGCAACCGGGCGTTACTTGCTCGCGTTGCAAGTGCCCTTCATGGACCGCCAACCCACCCCCGACGACGCAGCAACCGTCGGTATGATCGATTTGCAGGACGACAACAAGTGGATTCCGCTCGATGAGACACTTGCCTGGTGCTGGCAGCAGGGCACGATGTTGCAGTGGCTCCCTACCGAGCCAGACCAGAAAATCATCTACAACCAGCGCGACGGAGACAAGTTCATCTCCCTGGTGCGCGATGTGCACACCGGGGAAACCTACGCTCTGCCACGCCCAATCTACACGATCAACGGCCACCAGGCGCTGAGCGTGAACTTCGCGCGGCTGAACCGTACACGCCCTGGTTATGGTTACGTCGGCGTCGAGGATACCGGCGCCGAAGTCGATTATCCCGATGACGACGGCATCTACTGGATGGACCTGGAAACCGGCGATGAACGTCTCATCATCACCTACGAGCAAATGCGCAACTTCCACCCGACCGACACGATGAGCAGTGGTCAGCACTGGTTCAACCACCTGACGTTTGCGCCGGATGGCTCGAACTTTATCTGGCTGCATCGTTGGCAACACCCGCTGCACCCCCAGCGCCAATGGGTAGACCGGCTGGTGAGCGCAAAACCGAATGGCACCGAAATTTGCCTCGTCGCTGACGACTACTTCGTCTCCCACTTCGACTACTACTCGGAGGAGCAGATTGTAGCGTGGTCGCGGCAGGCCGGTGTCGGCGAACGGTATTTCCGCTACACCCGTTGCACCGACCAACGTGACATCATCGGTGAGGCGGTGTTCAGCGTAGATGGACACTGTTCGTTTGCTCCGGACAGGAAATGGATGCTCACCGACACTTACCCTGACGACGAACACATTCGTACCCTGATTCTGTTCGAAATGGCGACCGGGCGACGCGTCGATATTGGGCGATTTTACGCGCCGCCCGAATTCGTTGGCCCCACCCGATGCGACCTCCACCCGCGTTGGAGCCGAGACGGACGACAGGTGTGCATCGACAGCGCACACGAGGGCGAGCGTCAGATGTATGTCATCGATGTGTCGCCGGTTGTGGGATAGCACGAAAGCTACACAAAACCATTAGGGAAAAATATGAGCGAGCAACTGCAACATCCCAAAGTCGTCGTCATCGGCGCGGGGAGTTTGTTTTTTGGGCGGCAAGCTATATGGCAGATGGTCACCTCGCCGCATTTGAACACGGGTACGCTGGCGCTCGTCGACACCGACCCTGAACGCCTGGCGAAAATGACGCGCCTCGCGGAGATGGTCGTTGCCGAGGCCGGTGTTGCGCTGACGATCGAGGCGGCGCACGACTGGAAAGATGTCCTCGCTGGTGCCGATTTCGTGGTGCTGAGTTTTGCCAGGGATACCGTCAAGTATCGGGGCCTGGACTGCGACATCTCTGCGAAGTACGGTATTCGCATGTGCTCTGGCGATACCATCGGCCCCGGTGGCATTTTTCGTGCGGTACGGGAGTTACCCAAAATCATGGAGTGTGTCGCAGATGTCGAGCGGCTGTGCCCCAATGCCTGGGTGATCAATTACATCAACCCCTCCGCAATTCACGGGATTGCACTGCAACGGTTTGCGCCGCAAATCAAGAGCTTTGCGCTGTGCGACAGCTTGTACTACGTCAAACCCCGTGCGGCGATGGGCATCGGCCTCATCGATAGCCTGGACGCGTGGACGCCGCAACTCGACGCTGCGTTAGACATCGTTATCGCCGGGGTGAACCACTTCACGTGGATGCTCAAGGCGGAGTACGAAGGTCGTGACCTCATACCTGAACTTGCGCTTGTCATGCGCGACCACTACCCCGAGCTGGATAAAGGTGCTAAGGCGCGCGACAACGGTCCGATAGGCCATCAACTTTACGAAATTTTCGGCAAAATTCCGACAGCCATCGCTCACACGAAAGAGTATGTGCGCTACTGGCAGGGGCTGGGCACTTTACCAGAGCCGATCGAACCGCTGTCGATTTGGGAAACCGAACTGCGTCACGCGCGCCACGATGCAATGTGGCAGCAGGTCGATGATTTCCTGAGCGGCGAAATCGCCATCGCGGCGTACCTGACGACCTTCGGCCCCGACCCTGCGACCGATATCATCGAAAATATGGTGGGGAACCTGGGCAAGGCGTTCTTCATGAATGTGCCGAACAACGGTGCAGTCACCAACATGGGCGATGATGCCTTCCTCGAACTGCTGTGCGACAGTGATATGAACGGCCCGATGCCGCGCCCAGTCGGCTATTTGCCGCGTGGTATCCGTGGCATGTGCGAACTCATCCTCGACACGCACGAACTGACCGCCGAAGCGGTCGTTAAGCAAGACTACAGCCTGTTGCGCCGGGCCATGCTCACTGACCCGCTGGTAAATTCGATCGCGGACG
>CAYSVE010000623.1:0-3821 GCA_964434365.1 uncultured Anaerolineaceae bacterium
CCCACCCAAGCCCCCCCAACCCACCACCGACCTGCTGAACAACCACCGCGCCCAACAGCCCGATCCCGCACTCTACGAGCAAGCCATCGCCTACGCCCTACAATACCTCGCCACCGTCGACGACCGGCCCGTCTTCCCCACCGACGACGCTGTCGCCGACCTCTCGGCCTTCGATGAGCCAATGCCCACCGACCCCCACCCCACCCGCGACGTCTTACGAGCACTCCACGAAATCGGCTCCCCCGCGACGGTCGCACAGGGGGGCGGGCGCTACTTCGGTTTCGTCAACGGCGGCATAATACCCGCCGCACTCGCCGCCCGCCTGCTCGCCGATGCCTGGGACCAGAACGCCGCTATGTACGTCACCTCGCCGATTGCGTCGAAATTGGAAGCCGTGTGCGAGCGCTGGCTCGCCGAGATATTCGGTTTACCGGCGGGCACCGCAGCGGGGTTCGTCAGCGGAACCTCCACCGCCACCATGTGCGGCTTGCTCGCCGGGCGCAATGCGCTCCTCGCCCAACAGGGCTGGGATGTCAACGAGCGCGGGCTGTTCGGTGCCCCGCCGGTTCGCGTGGTCACGTCGGCGGCGGCCCACGGGACCGTCCGCAAGGCCCTCGCCCTCATCGGCATCGGCAACGCCCAAATCGAGCACGTCCCTGCCGATGACCAGGGCCGCCTCGATGCAAGCCAGCTCCCTGCACTCGATGACAACACCCTCGTGATTTTGCAGGCGGGCAACGTCAACGCTGGCTCCTTCGACCCCTTTCGCCCCGTCTGCGAGGCCGCGAATCCAGCAGGCGCATGGGTTCACATCGACGGTGCGTTCGGCTTGTGGGCCGCCGCCAGCACGAAAACGCAGCACCTCACCGACGGCATTGCCCTCGCCGATTCGTGGTCCGTCGACGGGCACAAAACGCTCAACACCCCGTACGATAGCGGCGTCGTGCTCTGCAAAAACCGCGCTGCCCTCGCCAACGCGATGCAGGCCAGCGGGTCGTATCTCGTCTTCAGCGACGAGCGCGATAACATGCTTTACACCCCGGAGATGTCTCGCCGCGCCCGTGGTATCGAGATGTGGGCACTGCTCAAAAACCTGGGGCGTACCGGCGTCGATGCCCTCATCGCCCAACTCTGCGACCGCGCCGCCTTATTCGGCGAACTGCTGCCGCAACACGGTTTTCGCGTGCTCAACGATGTCGTGTTCAATCAGGTGATTGTCGCCACCGACCCCCCCGAACGCACCCGGGCCACGCTTGCGAACATCCAGCGCGGCGGCGAATGCTGGTGCGGTGGCTCGCAGTGGCACGGCGAACCCGTCATCCGCCTAAGTGTGTGCAGTTGGCTCACCACCGAAGACGACGTGCGCCGCTCGGTCCAGGCATTCGTCGCTGCCCGCGCAGCAGCCCGCCCCTAGCCGTCGAGGTACTGAGCCATACGCCAAAAGTTCGGTGATTGAAAATCACTAAAAAATGGCTCATAAAAGTTCTGAGAGGTTCATAGTTTGCTATTTCTGCTCGATTCTTTTATCAGGACTTTCAGTCACTGGCTTGGCCCCCAAATCACATCCACTTGCCCTGTGCGGCTTCGCCTTACAGCTCCGAGCGAGCGTGTGCCAATGCGTCATCCAGCGTGGTGAACACCGCAATGTTCATATTGCCAAACAGCTCGGAGTTCATCCCCTTGGCGGCGATCCGTGTGAGGTTGTCCTGCGTAACGAGCAACACCTGGCGCAAGTTGGGGTGCCGCCAGGAGGAGGTCTCATCCCTTGCAAGCCAATTCGTCACTTCGATAAGCTCATTCATGCTCTTGAAGCGAAAGCCGGGCGCTACAACCACCAGAAACTGGGACTCGGGGGCGGCTGCACCAAATCGATGAGAGGAACGTGTCTTCGGTTCACAACGGTTGTGCAAAAGCCGAGTCGCCGGTCGGCCCGCCACCAACGGGAGCGCACGTGCTTGAGGAGCCACAACCCGCTAAAATCAAAAAGGTACCACAACACCCACTTTAGTAATGATAAGAACAGGATTCTTCCGATGGACTTAAAACTGAGCGGCAAAACCGCCCTCATCACGGGTAGCAGTATCGGCATCGGCGCGGCGATAGCCGACGCCCTCGCCGCCGAGGGCGTCAACCTTGTCATGTGTGCCCGCGGCGAGGAACGCCTCAACACCAAAGCCGACGCCATCCGCGCGGCCCACGGCGTGCAGGTGCTCACCGTCGCCGGCGATGTCGCCAAAGCCGACGACTGCGACCGCATCATCGCACAGGCCAAAGCGACCTTCGCCACCGTCGACATCCTCATCAACAACGCGGGCACCGGCTCCGAAGAAACCATCATGAACGCCACCGACGACAAGTGGCAATACTACTGGGATTTACACGTCATGGCCGCGATTCGCCTCACACGCGGCGGCGTCCCCCTCATGCGCGAGGCCGGCAGCGGCGTCATCCTCAACAACGCCTCCATCTGCGCCTCGCAACCCCTGTGGTACGAACCCATCTACAACACGACCAAAGCCGCCCTCGTGATGCTCAGCAAGAACATGGCCAACGAGTTCATCAAGGACAACATCCGCGTCAACGCCGTGAACCCCGGCCTCGTCCTCACCCCCGATTGGATGAACACTGCCCGCCTCCTCACCGCCGACACCGACCAAACCCCCGAGGAGTACCTGGACAAAATCGCCAAGGACAGCGCACCGATTGGCCGCTTCGCCACCCCCGAGGAAATCGCCGATTTCTTCGTCTTCATGTGCTCCGACCGCTCCAGCTACGCCGTCGGCGCCACCTTCTACGTCGATGGCGGCTGGCTCAACACCATCACGTAATCGTGCAATCCGCCGTTATCCGTTCTAGGGACGCGCTTCTGCGCGTCCGCCCGTAGTTGAATTACATACATGCACGGCACGGTCAATTTTTTCACGGACAGGTCATTGACCTGTCCGCTCAACATCCTTCGTGACCTTTTATAGAACGACCGGCAGGCCTTTCCGCGCATCCCCAAACCCAAACTTGGAGTCTTGAGAACAAGTGTGCTATCATGGTGCCATCTCATACCATGGAGTGACCCATGAACGCCGATGCCTTTCGCCACGTCTACGCATACCACTTCGCCGAAAACCGTAGCCTCTGGGAGGCGCACATCGTGCCACTCACCCAGCAGCAATTCACCCAGCCCGTGAACTACTCCCTCGGCTCCGTCCGAAACCACATCGTTCATCTAATCGATGTCGACAATGGATGGTTTAGCGGCCTCCGCGGCGTCCAAGTCCTCCAAGCGCTTGACCCCAATAACTTCCACGACCGCGATGTCATCCGCGCTCACTGGGATACCGTCGAGGAAACCATGCGCGCCTACCTCGCCGATTTGCGTGACGATATGCTGCAAGAAAAGCCTTTTACCGACGACGAGGACAAAGCCCTCATTCTCTGGCAAGCGCTGCTGCAAGTCATCAACCATGGCACCGACCACCGCGCCCAACTCCTGCGCATACTCCACGACCTCGGCGCGAAAACCACCGCCCAGGACTACATCTTCTACGCCTACGACCACCCGTAGCCACGTTTCCTCATGCTATTTTGCAGTACAACATATATCGATGAGGTTTCGGCGGAATGTCGTCTCGTCGCCCTAATCCCTGGGCAAATGCCCGGGCGCATGCCGCCCCTTTCCGCCGTGCCACTGTACTATAATCCACTTACCATCCACCGATGATCCACGGACCATCCACTTTTGTTCGTCACTTTCTCGCCGTGGACCGCCGCATCGTAGGGGTGTTAAGCTGCGACCAACGGCAGAAACGGCGAGGAAAAATACCACC
>CAYSVE010000624.1:0-3815 GCA_964434365.1 uncultured Anaerolineaceae bacterium
TAGACGCTGAAGAAGATGACTTGGAAAACGCTGTTAAACGCCACCAGCGCGGCGGCGTACTCGTTGTCGCCCTCGGCCAGCTCATTCCTGACAATGACCATGGCGATGCACCGGGCCGGCCCGATGAGGATGCCGCCGGTGATGTACTCCGCCACGTCCTTCACAATTTGCTGGCCGGTGCCCATCACTACCGGTGTGCCCGCGAGTTGCAGCATTTCGAGGTCGTTTTCAGCATCGCCGATGGCCATCACATCTGCCGGGTCCACACGCCACTCGCGCAGCAGCAAACGAAGCGTCGCGCCCTTGCTCGCGTTGGGCGGCATGATTTCCAGCATGTTGGGGATGCCCGCACTCAGCAGGCGGGCGCTGCCGTTGAGTTGCATCCCAAGTTGCCAGCGCAGCGCCTTGAGCTTACGCGGGTCGTCGGCACTGAGGGTAAGCAGCTTATTGACGGGCAGGTCTGCGATGATGTTTTGCAACGGCCCCACGATTTCCACCGGTTCGCCGTACAGGTCCTTCAGGCGCTTGACGTAGGGGTTCTCGCTGCGGGCGAGTAAACGATTTCCGCTGTACGCCACGACCGCAAAGCCGCGGTCCTCGGCGAAGGTGATAACCCGGCGCGCGAGTTCCGCATCGATGGTCATCTGGTTGCGGATGGTGCCGTCCGGTTCGCTGACCATGAGGCCCTGGTTGTAAATGCCCGGCGAAGTGAGCTTCAGCTTATCGATGATGGGCTTGCACGCGGCCCACGTTTTGCCCGTGACCAGCACCACACGGATGCCTTTTTCCACCACCGCTTTGAGGGCGGCTTCGTTGCGGGCGGTGAGCTTGCTTTGTTCGTTCAGCAGGGTGCCATCGACATCGACGGCCAGCACTTTGATGTTCGGTTTTACGGTCATGTCGTCCTTTCAATTTAGCGGGCGTCTACATCTTATTATTGCGCAGACGCCGCGTGTTTTTTTGGCGATGCGGGCGATAGCGTTAGCCAAGCAGCCAAGCCAGCACGAAAATAAGCGCAATCAGCGCGCCGAGGGCCAGCAGGCCCCACGTCCAGGCCATACCCCCCGTAGCGGGGGGCATCGCCTTGCCAGATGGTTTGCCCTTCGGCATATTTTCCCACGCGTCGAGGGCGTCTTTGTCTGGTTCCAGTGGCATGATGTAGCCTCCGCAAATATCGGATGCAGCCGGTGGGCGTTACGCGTGGTTTTCGGGGGCGAGGCATGGCGCAGAATAGTGTCTGCTCGTCCTCGCCCCTACAAATTGCGCGTGGTCACGATGGCGTTGGTAGGACGCGATTCGGTCTCACCGCGCCCGAAAATGTTGCCCACCAGCCCCGATTATAACACCTGCTCAACCATACGCAGAGCGCTCGCGCGGGGCATTGCTAAGCACCGCCCCCAGCAACCGTACATGGCCGCGCTCCAATGCCTGGCGGGCGCGCGCGGCGTGGTCGCGACGGGTTTGGCCTGCCCGCACGACGAGCAGCACGCCGTCGGTTTTGCTGCCCAGCAGCGCGGCATCCGTCGCAGCGAGGACCGGCGGCGCATCGAACAAAATATACGTTGCACGGGCCTTCAGCACGCCGATGATCTCGTTCATGCGCTGGCTGCTGATGACATCGGTGGGGATGGGCGGTGGCGGGCCACTCGGCAGAATTTGCAGATTGTCCACGCCCTCGGCGGTTACCAGCGGCGGCGAACTCATCGCCGTATCGTCGATGAACATGTTGCTGAGGCCACGGTCGTTGTCGATGTCCCACAGGGTGTGTTGGGCCGGGCGGCGCAGGTCAGCATCGACGAGAATCGTTTTGTTGCCGCTTTGGGCGAACGTCACCGCGAGGTTAGCCAAAAGCATGCTTTTACCGTCCTCGGCGTTCGTCGAAGTGACGACGAGCGTGTTCAGTGCTTTTTCCACCGCGCTGAACATCAGGTTGGTGCGCAGGGTGCGCAGCGCTTCGGCGACCGGAGAGCGCGGGTTTTCCAGAGTGATGAGTTTTGTCATGGTTTGTTGGGTGTCCTAGCTATCCGGCACGCTGGCCAACACCGGCAACCCCGTGGAGCGTTCCACGTCGTCGCGGCGGCGGATGATGGTGCTATCGAGGTATTCCAGCACAAACACGACCACCCCGCCCAGCAATATCCCCAGCACACCTCCAGCGAGGGCGTTCACGCGCGGGCGCGGGCGCAGCAACGCGAAGGTCGGGTTGTCCTGCGGGCTGGCGTCGATGCGGTCCTCGCGGCGCACTTCCTGGTTTTCCTGGTTACGATACTCCACCAGCAGGTCGCCCCAGGTGCGGGCGATGTCGTTGGCGAGGTCGCCACTGTACAGGTCGATGTCGATTTGAATTGTGAGGTTGTTCTGGTTGGGCGTAATCGTCGCGATACCCTTCAGTTGCTCGGGCAGCAGGTCCAGGTTCAGCCGGTCTATGACTTCCTGCGCGCGCAGCGTGCTATCGAGGTAGGCGACGTATTGGCGCATGAGGCGATTGGTGGCTTCGGTGAGGCCGAGGTCGTTGCGCGATGGCTGCACGAGCATCACCTGGGTGGCACGATACACCGGGTCCTGGCGTGCGCTGGCGACATACGCACTCCCGGCGGCCAACACTGCGAGCAGCAGCATAATCCAGCCGCGCCGCAATAAGATGCGTCCGTATTCTGTAAGGTTCATGGGGTTTCCCTCCGGTTAAGCGCGCGCTATTGTGCCGCAGGTTCCGCTGTGCGCCAAGGGTGATACCCAATTTCATAAATAATGTATTAAGAAATATTGACGCAAGTACCTATCCCTTAGACAATCTCGTAAGTTAGTTCATTCATGGGAGACGCATATATGCCACATACAGTCGAAAAAATCGAAGACGCACCGATAATCGTCATCACCTACACCGACCCCTACAACATAGCGATCGAAGGCGAACCTGCCATCAAAGAGGTGACACAACTTGCCGAGAGCATCGACGGCAAACTGTTCACGATTTTCGATTGCACCCGTGTCTCGTTAACGTTTGGCGACCTCACCAGCGGCATGCAGGCGCAGAAAGTTGGCACACGCGGGTCCATCAGCGACCCGAACGCCACCGTGATTCTCGTCGGCACCAGTGACCTGATTCAGATCGCCAGACAGGCCTTCTCGCAAGAGCAGTACGGTGGTGTGGATGTACCGCTTTTTACCGATGTCGATGCGGCAATCGCGTTCGCGCGCGAGGCAGCCTCAAGCGAGTAATACATCCTCGCGCCGGGGGATATCGCCCAGGCGGGCCGCGATGCGCGCAAGCGTTTCACCCGTCACCGGGTGGATGTACCCCGGCGCTACGTCCGCCAGTGGAACCGCCGCGTAGGCGTGGCTCGTCACGCTTGGGTCGGGGACCTCGCGCCCGGCGTAGGTAAGCACTTCATCGTTCACCAGCAGAATATCGACATCCGCCGTGACGAACGGGCCAGGGCGCGTGCGGTTCAGCGCGTCCTCGATGTTCACCAGCACACCCGCTTTCAGCGCTTCGGGGTCCAGTGCGGTTTCGACGACGACCGCCGCGTTGAGGTAAGGCGCATGTTCGCCAGTAGTATCCGGTGTTTCGAAGACGGACGAGACCGCCACGACGGTCAGCTTGTCGCGCAGCAGCCGCACAATTTGCGGCAGGTTGGTGTCGGCGTTGGTGTTGGAGCCGATGCCGAGGTAAATGGTGTTCTTGGTCATTCGGATAGTTGGCCTTGCAGGCTGTTAAGGTGCTTGCGGCCACATTGTACGTGCAGCGACGACCAGCATAAAGGTGCGATGATGCGCCGCCGAGGTGCGCCTATGACAAACGCCCAGATTCGGTG
>CAYSVE010000625.1:0-3810 GCA_964434365.1 uncultured Anaerolineaceae bacterium
GGGCAGGTATCCACGGGTTCTATCCTCAATTGGTTCAAGAAGAACTTTGCCGAGGGGCTCGAAGCCATCGCTGCCGAAAAAGGCGTTTCCATCTACCAGATGTTGGACGAAGAGGCGGCTGCCGCGCCTGTCGGCTCCGAAGGACTCATCGTGCTCGACTACTTCCAGGGCAACCGCACACCCCACACCGACTCGATGGCCCGTGGCACAATTCTCGGCCTGTCGTTACAGGCAACACGAGGATACGTCTTCCGTGCCTTGATGGAGGGCATCGCCTATGGCATGCGCGATATATTGGCAACGTTCGAGGCGAATGACTACAATGTCGAGCGGATTATCGCCTGTGGTGGTGCAACCCACAGCCCGGTGTTCATGCAAATTTACGCCGATGTACTGGGCAAACCGCTATACACCACCCGCGTGACCGAGGCGTCGTTGCTGGGGTCGGCGGTCGCTGCCGCAGTCGGGGCTGGCGCATATCCCGATTTACCCTCGGCTGGCCGCAATATGGTTCATATAGAGGGCGGGTACGACCCGAACACGGACAACCACACCGCCTATGGCTTTTATTTCGAAAAGTATCGTGAGACTTACACCCAACTACGCGGCTTGATGCACGACATCACCCAGCACACAACCACAAAGGGGACGTAATGAAACACAACGATCCAATCTATATTGGACCGGATGCAATCAACGAGTTAATCAAATTTCTCGACCAGAATAGCTTGAAGCGGCTTGTTCTGGTTTGTGACGACAATACCTACGAGGCATTGGGCAAACGCGTCATCGATGCGCTCCAGGCTCGCGACGACTTCGACCTTACGACAATTATGCTCACGGGCGAAGAGGTCATCGCAGATGCGCACTATCTTATTCAGGTACTTGCCGAGGCTCCCGTAGAGGAGCAAACCTTTATTGCTGTGGGCGGCGGCACTATCACGGACATCAGCCGCTTCATTAGTTACCGCACACGCAATCCGTTCATTTCACTGCCGACCTCGCCATCTGTCGATGGCTTTACGTCTATCGGTGCACCATTGGTGCTTAACGGCGTCAAGCAAACACTGATAAGCCAGCCACCGTTGGCTGTTTTTGCCGATTTACCCACGTTGCAAAACGCCCCGCAACGGCTGATCGCTTCTGGCTTCGGCGATATGGTCGGCAAACTCACCTCCCTCGCAGACTGGCAGCTCGGACGGCTGTTGTGGGATGAACCCTACGATGAGGCCATCGCCAAGCGTGCCCGCAACGGCCTCGATACGTGCCTGAGTTACGCCGACGAAATCGGCAAAGGCGATGAGGCGGGTATCCGCTACCTGATGGATGGCCTTATCGAATCGGGGTTGTGTATGCTGGAGTTCGGCAGTTCACGTCCAGCTTCCTGTGCCGAACATCACCTATCGCACTACTGGGAGATGATGCTGCTACAGGAGCACCGTCCGGCGTTGCTCCACGGGCAGAAGGTCGGTTATGCGACGACACTCATCGTCGAACAGTATGCAAAGTTGCGCCAACTTAGTCGCCAGGACGTGATGGATCGCCTGGAAGCGGCGACTGTACCCGACCGCGAGCGCGAAATTGCCGCGATTGAGGCAACCTACGGAGATGTCGCCAAGGACGTTATCAAAGGGCATGGTGATTTCATCGATATTTCGCCAGAGCGGTTCGACGAAGTAAAGAAGCGCATCGCGGAAAACTGGGAAAACATCATCGCAATTGCCGATAGCCTGCCAAGCGGCGAGGAAGTCTGCGACAAACTGAAGGCTGTGCAGGGGCCAACCAGCGCGGAAGACCTCGGGCTGAAACAGAATGAGGTGAACCGTGCCCTGCAAAACGGACATTTCCTCCGTAGCCGCTTTACGGTGATGAAGCTCAGCCGCATCCTTGGCATCGATCTACTGCCGGGCCAGATGTAATTTTTGCTCAACGCCTGGGGCGGCTCTCGACGTCGCCCCGGCACCTCGCTTTCCCTTCCAACTAGCCGACTAGCCGCGCAGCAACGTGCATACCGAACAGGTCCGGGGCACCATTGGTCACTTTGACCGTTTGTTTTGCCCGCAACAACTCGTTAAAATCGAACATATCCTTAGTAAGTGATGAATATAGGAGTGTGTATCGTGAAGCGCCGCTTTGTCCTTCTCACTGTGTTGCTGTTTGCGCTCGCTAGCGTGGCCTTTGCCCAGGATGACCCTGAAACCCTGGTCGTTTCGACGTTTGGCTTCAACCTGGACATCATCGAAGAAAATGTGACCCAACCGTTCGAAGCGATGTTCGGTGTGGATGTGATCTACGAAACCGGCAACAACTCCGACCGTTATGCCCGCCTGGAAAGCCTCGGCGAGGAAACTGAGGTCGATGTCGTGCACTTCGCTGGGGCGTTTACCTTCCGCGCCAAGGAAGCGGGCCTGCTGCAACCTGTCGACCCGGCCCTGCTGGAAAACTACGACGACCTGTACGAATTTGCGCAGGACCCCATCGGCGATAACGCAGGCATCGCCTACGCTATCAACAGCTACCTGCTAATCTACCGTAGCGATCTAATCGAAGCGCCGGTGACCTCGTGGGCCGACCTGCTGCGCGGCGACGCCGAGGGCTTCGTGACAATTCCAGAGATGTCCACGACGTTCGGTCCAGCGACACTTATCATGATCGATATGGCACTACGCGAGAGCGACGAAATCGACTATGATGCGGAACTTGCGTGGGAAGCCTTGCCGGACCTCGCCGACGACCTTGTGACAACTTACATTCGTAGCTCGGAAGAGGTTACACTGTTCCAGCAAGAAGAGGCGATTATCGGGCCGTACGCGAGCTTCGCCATCGGCAACTTTCTCAACACCGGCCTGCCGCTGGAACGCGTCATCCCAGACGAAGGTGCTGTAGGTGACCCGATTGTGGTGAGCATTACCGCCGCAACCGAGAAAACCGAACTCGCCCATGCGTACATCGACTGGCTGATTTCGTACGATGTACAGATGGCCGAAGCCGTAGACCTCATCGACTCGCCGACGAACCGCCTTGTACAGGAAGACCTTGCCGCGAGCGAAGATGAGGCCATGATCGAAGCCTGCTCGTTGCTCACCTGCGGCGCAGAACTACTGGACTCGCTCGTAGTGCTGGACAACGCAGAAATCGAGGATCGTCTTGACGATTGGCTCGAACGCTGGAACGAGATAATGTTGGGCTAACGGCTCACCATCGGTGCGTGGGGCGCGAGCAAACGCCCCACCCCCCAACCCCGCCGACATGCATCGTCTGAACCAAACCCGCACTATCGCCCTATTGATTTCCCCCGCTGTGATATTCATGGTGGCGTTTTTTGTCGTACCGCTGTTTTACCTTCTCGCGCAGAGCGTCCAAACTGAGGATGCCACGTTCACCCTACAGGGCTACAGCGAGTTTTTCGGCAGCCGCACTTCGCGTATCGTGTATAACCGCACGCTACGGTTAGGGCTGTTGGTGACGCTGGTGTGCGCGGTTTTAGCCTACCCCGCCTCCTTCGTCATAGCGCGTGCGCCCGCTCGGTACCGCTCGCTTGCGATGTCGCTGGTCATCCTCCCACTGATGACGAATGCTGTCGCACGAACCTATGCCTGGCTGATTATCCTAGGGCGGCAGGGTATCATCAACGAGACATTCCAGTTTTTGCAACTCACCGAGCAGCCTATGCGCCTGATATTCACGGAACGCGCTATCGTGCTCGGTCTGTCGCAGTTATTTTTACCGCTTATGGTGTTACCGCTCGTTAGCGCGATGGAGAACATCCCCGACGACGTGATCGAGGAGGCAGGTAGCCTCGTTGCAAAC
>CAYSVE010000626.1:0-3800 GCA_964434365.1 uncultured Anaerolineaceae bacterium
ATTCGGCTGGTAATTGAAGAACGCGAAGCCCAGCAGTCCCAGGAACAAAGCTAAGCTTCGGCGTCGTCGGGGGCGGGAAAATAGTAGCCTCGGTAGAAGGCGCGCGCCGGCCCCCGGTTGATGTACCACATCACGTACAGGGGTATTGTGATCGTGAAGCACAACTGCGCCCCGAGTAGCGAACTCGTCAGGTTCCCTGATGAATCGAGCGCATTGGCACTGCTCGCGCCGACCAAGCCCCACACCGTCCCGCCGATATTGAGGACCGTCAGCGCGAGCACCATCGCGAACAGCAGGTACCGGCTGCGCTGCGAGCGCCAGTTCCACGCGAGCGACGCCACCACGAGAAAGGTAATCGCCTGGAACACCCAGTAGGCCAGCAGCAAATTACTTGTCCCGGTGATGGTCCCACCAGAGATGGTGCTATTTGTGGTGTCGATATTGATGTTGCGAAAGCGCCACCGCAGCGACATCACGAAGGCAGTGTTAGCGAGCGGCACCCCAGTAAACCACACGACGCTTAGCCAAATTGCGATCATTAACCCAAATGTGCGTGGCGGTTTATCGGTCGGTGTCATGGCATCTCCTCGGCAGATAAGCGTTTTGGTAGTTTGGTTTTTCACTTTTCTTAGCAACTATGCTATATTTGGTGTAGTTGAATTCGTACTTTGTAGAATGGATGCACATTGATGAAACTACAAAACTTAGTGGAACAGTCCTACGAGACTTTTGTCGCCCAGGCACCTAACGCACGTGTGATTTTGCTCCATCCACAGAGCCGCTACCGCTCCGTGTTGGTCGCAAAGCTCATCAACACCCCAGATGTCCACTGCATATACTACGCGCTTGGCCCCGACGACATCAACGTGCAATCGTTTCTCAGTGGCGTAACCCACGATATTGCCAACCAACACCCCACCTTCGGGCGGCACACCAACATGATGCCGGGTAGCATTTACGCGGACCGCGAGCGCTTCGGCGAAATCGTGGAGACCTTCGCGCGTGACCTCGCCGAAGTGAGCGATGAGGAGTTCTACTTCATCCTCGATGAGTACGACCGGGGCGACACCGCCGATGATATTCAGCGCTTTGTCGATACGCTCATCGACGTGCTGCCCGCACAATGCCGCATCGTGCTCAACAGCCGTACACTGCCGCGCCTGCCGTGGGTGTCGCTTGTGGCCCAGCACAAGGCTGTGCTGCTGCGCGATGACGAACTCATCATGACGGACTTCTACGGCATCGAACCTGGTGGTAAAAACAGGCTCGATATTTTTGCGCTTGGGCCGGGCTATGTGCTGATGGACGATGAGCCGATCGACACGTGGGAGGGTCATCTACCGCGCCTGTTGTTCTTCTTCGCGCTGGACCGCCCCATTGTCACCCGTAGCGAGATTTGCCAGGCCTTCTGGCCGGACCTCGAAACCGACCAGGCCGTGAACGTCTTCCACGTGACAAAGCGCCGCCTTCACAAAGCGCTGGACATGGATGTGCTGGTCCACGATGAGGGCTATTACCGCGTGAACCCCGAGCTGGAAATCAACTACGATGTCATGGACTTCGTGACACTGTTGATGGAGGGCCGCGAACAAAGCGACGAACGCGCGCGCATCAAGGCGTGGCAGGCCGCCATCGACCTGTACCGGGGGCCGTTTTTGCAGGGCCACAGCGACGATTGGATCGAAGCCCGCCGTACCGACTTCCAGCGGGGTTACCTCGAAGCGCTTACGGCGATGGGCCATGTGCGGCTGGACGAGGGGCGTAAAGAACACGCGCTTAGCCTGTTCCAGAAGGCACTCGGCGAGGATAACAGCCGCGAGGAACTGCATCGCCAGGTGATGAAGATGTACGCAGACATGGGCCGTCGCAGCGAGGCCGCTGCACACTATCAAAAGCTGGTGGAAGACCTGAAGGACCAGCACCGCGAGCCAGAAGCGGATACCGTGAACCTGTACGCGGACATCATGTCTTAGCCGCGAAACGTTACCGCCCTGGCCGCATGGTCAGGGCTTTTCCTCACCGATCCCCACATCGAGGTGATGCGTCATCCGGTCGGCAAACGTCTCGACATCGTCGATGTGAATGTGCCCGTCGATGACGAGCATCGCCGCCCCATGCGAGATCGACCAGACCGCGTGCGACACCTGTCGCGGACTCTGTTGTTTGAGACTGCCGCGCTGCTGGCAAAGCTGGATCATCTGTAGCACTTCGCGTGCCAGGGCGCGCGCTGCCGCGCGAAGGCTTGGGGTGCTGCGCCGGTCGATGGCGTTGCTGCCATACATGAGCCGGTAGACTTCGGGGTTGCGCACAGCATAAGTAATGTACGCCACGCCCATCTGCCGAAACCGCTCCCCCGCCTCAACATCGACCGCGTCGTACACTGCCCGTAGGTGCGCCGTCAACTGCTCGTAGCCATGCTGCGCGATGGCCGCAAGCAGGGCATCCTTCCCCTTAAAGTGCCGATACGCCGCCGAGTGCGACACACCGATGCGCTGGGCAATCTCACGCATGGTGATCGCCTCGACACCATCGGCCTGCAAAATATCCAACGACACCCGCAGGATTTCCTCGCGCAAGTTCCCATGATGGTAAGCCGCTGATTCTTGTTCAGTGGGGTTGATCTGAGTCACGATTCACACCTAATGTTGACAACGTTCACATAGCGTCGTAGAATGTGACCATTGTTCACATCAAGCACACGTGCTATGCGAGGGGGTTTACTTGTCTGCTTCGACATATGGTTCTAAGTCTACACCATTCGTTCTGAAGGTGATGCGGTCGGTCTTCAAAACGCTAGGGAATGTATCGCCGACGATAACGGGCAGCCTGGCACTTGCAGTGTTCTGCACACCGATGAAACGCTCGCCAACGGATTTTGCAAGTACTGACCTCCCCGCCCCGGAGGAGATCAAGATTCCGTTCAACAACGGGGTCGTGCAAGCTTACGCCTGGGGCGAGGGTCCGACGGTGCTTTTCGTCCACGGGTGGGAGTCGAGCGCGGCACGCTACGCACACTTCGTGGAACCGATGCTGGCGGCAGGATTCCGCGTCGTATTGCTAGACGGCCACGCGCACGGCAATTCCACCGGAAAGCAGACTAACTACTGGCTCTATGGCGATAGCATCCGCGCCACTATTCGCCAGGTGGGGCCGGTGTATGCGCTAGTGGGGCATAGTTTCGGCGGCGGCAGCAGTGTTAGCATGTTGGACCGCTACCCGGACGTAACGGTGCAACGGGTGGTGTTGGTCGCGTCGATGAACGACATCAACGCCGCGACGCGCCTATTCGCAAGCATGGTGGCACTCCCCGAGAAGGCCATCCTGGCGATGCAAGATCACATCGCGCGCTACTGTGGCCGTCCCTTTCGGGCGTTGGATGTGGACTACGTCGCCCCTGCCCGCACCGAAGACGCGCTCATTATCCACGATGAGCAAGACCAGATCACGAGCTTCGAGAGCAGTAAAGCCGTCGCGGAGGCGTGGCCGCATGCAACACTGTACCCGACGCGCGGGTTGGGTCATCGGCGCATTTTGAAGGACCCGGCGGTCGTCGAGCAGATTGTTTCGTTCTTGGCCGAGGGCGTGTGCGAACGCGAGGTGGTTGTCGGATAGCTGTTTGTGGGGCGGTTGTAGGCCGGGTGGTTAACCAGCCTACGACCACCCCTTGCCTGCTACGGGACAGGTTCAACCCGAATAGTGCCCCATCCTCGCTGCCTCATACACGAAACCCTCTACCGTGCGCTGAGGTCTCCTTGTTCACAGGCGCGAAATGGAAAAGTTTGACATCTTTTTCGAAAACG
>CAYSVE010000627.1:0-3796 GCA_964434365.1 uncultured Anaerolineaceae bacterium
CCCTAAAAAAATGACAATTCCCCTAAGTTCCACTTGGGGGGTTGTTTAATGCGGTTTGCAAGGTCGGCGCAGCGACGACATTTGTGAGCGCGCTGTGGTAAATCTTCGCGACTTCACTCACGCCGGGGTCGGCGAACAGGTGGTGCACGCCGATGGGAATCGACAACACGGCGATCATGATGAAGGCGACACGGGCCATTGTATCGCTGAACAAGCGAACCTTAAGCTGCTTGGGTAGCATCGTGTACCACGATACATATGCCGGAATAAGCCAGAAGTAAACCAGCGGGTGCCCGAAGAACCAGAACAGGATGCGCGCGATTTGCGGGTCCGTCGTGTTGATGATGCCCAGCGACAGCGGCAGCAGCATCGTCAGCACTTCGATGGCGACACCGAGTGTTGCGGTACACCACATCATAAAGTTCGCGATGATGGCGTACGTCGCAAGTGGGGCCTTCTGGCCGGGGTTTTCGGCGCGCCATGCGTTGTACGTCATAAAGACGACCGCTGCACCCACCCACGAGCCAACGATTACGAGCGTTAGGCCTAGGTAGAACGTCCAATGTGCGACCATCGGTGGGTAAAAGGTGTAGAGCACACTCGCTTGCCCGCTGATGATCGCATACCCGGCCAGTACCAGGCCAATCGCCATCAACCAGAAGGACAGCCATGCCGCTGCAATGCTACGGAGTGGCCGCCCAAGCGAGCGCTGGACGACGAAATAGCTTGTGCCCATGATGAAGAAGGTGGTGAACACAAGCGCGTTCAGCACGCCGTGCAGCGTCAGCGCCTGATAGTAATACGTGAAGATCGGCATCTCCCAGCGGAGGGCGGGCGCACGACGGAACGTTTGGAACGGCCCCATAAGCAGGCCGATGGAAAGGGCGATGAATGCAATAGCGATGTGTGCGCCGATAAGCTGCCGCTCGTGACCGAACAGTGAGTCGACCGGGTAATTTACGATGGACTTGCGGCTCGGGACCGCAGCGGTGTCAATTGGGGGTGCAGTTGCCATGTTTCTTACTCCTCCGTCAGGGCGACCGTGCTGGTCTCGGCTTCTTCGACAACGATGACCGCGTGCATAATCTGGTGCCCGCGCCCACAGTATTGGTTACAGATGATGCGATACTCGCCTGGCTCGTTAAACCGCGCCTGGATACGTGAGATGTGCCCCGGCAGCAGTTCCATATTTGCGTTGTGGTGTTCGATCATGAAACCGTGCGAAATATCGCGGCTGGTGACGACGAATGTCACTTCGGAACCAGCAGGCACGCGGAGTTCGGCAGGCTCGAAGGCCCACATGTACGCCAGGATGACCGCCTCGTACTGGTTGCCGCCCATGTGGCGAATCCCGGGCGAGGCGAATACGGTGTTATCGATTGCAGACGGGTTGATGAAGCCGCCCTCCTCGGTGTTTGCCACACCGAAGATTGCCATACCGGCGATGAGCGTGGCGAAGAAAACGCCCAGCATCACCGTGATAATCGTGATCCATGTGCGCTCGTACGGGTCGATGTGTATTTGTTGTTCTGCCATGATTTAGTAATTCCCACGCAGGATGAACACTTCGAAGTAGGTGATGATCCAGTAGATGGTGTACATCGTCATCATGAGGATCACAAAGGCGAAGGCACCACGCGGGGGGCCATATTCCTCAGTGGGTGTGGTGGTCTCGGGTTGCTCTTGTGGAGCCTGGTTTTCTTCAACAGCCATAACAAGTCCCTCCCTCTGTTGAGTATGTTCTATTTACAAGCTGAGCAAGTAGGCGACGAGGTTGTTCATCTCCTCCTCGGTGAGGAGGTCGCCATAGTTCGCCGGCATAAGACCGGGTGGGTACGCGCCGGTGCCATCATCGGGTACGATGTAATCGTTCGGGTGATAAATGGAGTTCGCGACATAGGTGATCCCGTCCGCATCGCCGCTTTCGGTCGCCCGATCATCGGCACGCTCGTGCAAGCCCCACATGCCTGGGCCGATCAACCGAGTTTGCGCCTCATCGACCGAGTGGCAGTTCGAGCAGGCCCACACGCCGGAAGCCGTTTCGTACGACGCATTGAAGATCGCTTCACCAGCAGCAAGGTCGCTGTTTGCGATTAGCGCTGCGATCGGGTCGGCCTCGGCATCAACCGCTTCTTCGGCGGTGGCTTCATCACCGTCCATTTCCGTGGCCGAGGACATCTCCGTGTCGTCCTCCGGTGGGGCTGGTTCGTCGGTGATGGCCGGGGACGCAGTGGGGGCGCTTGTGGGTAGCGGGGCGAAGTCGGCTGGGTCGATCTGCCGTCCACAGGCGGTAGAGCAGAGCAACAAAAATGCTGCTGGGATAGCGAAAATCGCTGTCCTTCTCATATTATACTACACATCCTCTCACAAATGGCTCATACACACCTTACTATGTTAGTGCCTCTCTTGCCAGCCCACAAGCCGAAGGCCGTCACCAATCCCCATGACATATGTCATTAGCGCGTAACTTGGCGTTCGGTAATGCCGGTGTTAATTTTGTAAATTTTGGCACAAAGCCCACGACTTTGGCTTTCAGGTTGTTATAAACGGTATTTGACGGTAATTTAACAGGTGGACTAGGCGGCAAATGGCCGCAAGAAAAAGCTGTGGGGAGATTTGAATGAAGAAATACCTTGTTCTCTTGTTGATTTTGTTGTTTGCGGTGGCTCCGGTTGCGGCACAGGATGATGTCGAGACCTATGTGCTTGGTGTGGTGCAACCATTTACCGGGTCGCTGGGGTCGTTCGGCAGCGACTTCGCGCGCGGTATCGACCTCGCCGTGGCGCAGATGAACGCCGAACTCGAAGCAGCGGGTGTCGCGGTTCGCTTCGAAACGGCAAGTGCCGATACCGAAGGCTCGCCCGATGGTGCAGCGCGCGCTGTGCAAACGGTTGTCCAGACGACCGGAGCCGAGGTGATCGTCGGGCCGCTGACGACCGCCGAGGTGCTCGGCGCGAAGCAGTTTGCCGACGACAACGGCATCGTGCTGGTAGCACCCGCCAGCAGTGGCGCAGCAGGTGGTATCCCTGGCGACAACATCTTCCGTGTGATGTACCCGCCAGACAACTTCGCGGCCCGTGCCTTTGCCGAAATCGCGATTTCGCGCGGGTATGAGAATATCGCCGCACTGTATGTCGACGACCCGTTCGGTAACGGACTCGTCGATACCTTTATCGCCGACTTCACCGAACTTGGCGGTGGTGAAGTGCGTGCCATCGCTTATGCCCCCGACCCGACCGACCTCAGCGGTGAAGTGACGACGTTGAGCGCGGATGCCGCCGAACTCAGCGGCGCGGGTAACACGGCGGTGTTCTGCGTGTGCTTCCTTGCCGATGCGCAACGTGTGCTGCAACAGGCACAGGTCGATCCCATTCTCAGCGACATCGAATGGATGGGCGTGGAGAACCTCGCAAACCCCGAAATGCTCGAAGCGGGCTTCGCAGACTTCATGCTGAACGCGAACTTCATCAGCGTGTCCTTCGCCGATGCGGCGACGCCACTCACGCAGCCGTTCGTGGACTCGTTCACCGAAGAATACGGTGACCCGCCGGGGCCATTCACCAACTACGCCTTCGACGCTGCCAACATCGCCATGCTGACGATGCTGAGCGCTGGCAACGACGGCGACGCGGTGAAATCGATGTTGCCGTTTGTCTCGAACCACTACATCGGCACAGCGGTGCAGGCCTACCTCGACGAAAACGGCGACCAGGCCATCGTAATCTATGGTGTATTCCAGGTAGCCGAAGATGGCTCGGAGTTTGTGCGTGTAGGGACGTATGATGGCTCCAGCGGT
>CAYSVE010000628.1:0-3783 GCA_964434365.1 uncultured Anaerolineaceae bacterium
CGGGCAACACCAGCCTCGAAGAGGTCGTGATGGCCATTCATACGCGCCCGCAGTACTACAACCTCAACACGAACATCAAAACGCGCGAAATCGCCAAAACCAGCCGCATGGTGAGCAACTACACCGGTATGCCCATCCAGCCAAACAAGGCCATCGTCGGCGAAAACGCCTTCGCCCACGAGGCGGGCATTCACCAGGACGGCATGCTGAAGCACGCCAGTACCTACGAAATCATGACACCGGAAACGGTCGGTGTGGCGCAGAGCCGCCTCGTGCTGGGCAAGCATAGTGGACGCCATGCCCTGAAGGTTCGGTTAGCCGAACTGGGCTACGAAGTCGAAGGTGACGAGCTGAAGCAGGTATTCAAGCGCTTTAAGGATTTGGCCGACGCCAAGAAGAACGTCACCGATGCCGACCTCGAAGCGCTGGTCGCGGATGAGTTCCACAAACCGGCGGAAATCTTCTCGCTGCACGACATTCAAGTCACCTGCGGCACGATGGGGATGCCCACCGCGACCGCGCGTCTGCACGATACCAACGGCGAGGAATTTGTCCATGCGGCTGTGGGCACCGGCCCGGTCGATGCGGCCTACCGCGCCATCGACGCCAGCGTGATCATGCCGAACACGCTCATCGAGTTCAGCGTGCACAGCGTCACCGAGGGCTTTGACGCGCTGGGTGAGGTGACGGTGCGCATTAGCACGCCAGACGGCGAAAAGACCTTCGGCGGCTATGGTGCCGATAGCGACATTATCGTCAGCAGCGTGAAGGCCTACCTCGCTGCGCTCAACCGCATGATGGCCATGCTGGGCTACGGTGAAACGGCGCCAGAGGGCACCGCTGCGACGATCGGCGTGGGCCAGAAGGCCGAAGCCTGACAACTTTGCGATTCACCGGGGCGGGATGGTGCCTGCCCCGCTCGACTTAATCAATACACGTAACATAAAGGGAATTTATCGGTATGCCTCAGACATTGTTCGAGAAGGTATGGAACAACCACATCGTCCGCCCGCAAACTGCGGATAGCCCGGCGGTGCTGTACATCGACCTGCACCTCGTCCACGAAGTGACATCGCCGCAGGCCTTCACCCAACTGCGCGAGCGCGGCCTGCGTGTGCGCCGCCCGTCGCAAACGCTTGCGACGATGGACCACAGCACCCCCACCACACCGCGTGGGGCCGATGGCATCATCCCCGTGTTGGATGCGATGGCCGTCAAGCAGTTGGATATCCTCACGAAGAACTGCGAGGACTTCGGGATTCCGTTGTACGGCCTCGGCACAGAGAAGCAGGGCATCGTTCATGTGATTGGGCCGGAGCAGGGTATCACCCAACCCGGGATGACCATCGTGTGTGGCGACAGCCACACCAGTACACACGGCGCGTTCGGTGCGCTGGGCTTCGGCATCGGCACCAGCGAGGTGGCGCACGTGCTCGCGACACAAACGCTGCTCCAGTACAAGCCGAAAACGATGGCCATCAAGGTCGAGGGCGACCTCGGTGATGGCGTCGTCGCCAAGGACATCATTCTCGCCATCATCGCGAAAATCGGCGTCGGTGGCGGCACCGGCCACGTCCTCGAATACATGGGTAGCGCCATTCGTAACCTCAGCATGGAAGGCCGCATGACCATCTGCAATATGAGCATCGAGGGCGGCGCGCGCGCGGGCATGGTCGCGCCCGATGACACGACCTTCGAGTGGATCGCTGGCCGCCCGGCGGCCCCCCAAGGTGCCGACTTCGACAAGGCCGTCGAGGGCTGGCGTCAACTGCCCACCGACGACGGTGCCGAGTTCGACGCCGTCGTGGAACTCAATGCCGATGACCTGGTGCCGATGATCACCTACGGCACCAACCCCGGTATGGGCATGAGGATCACCGACATGGTGCCAGACCCCGACGCCGAAACCGAGGTCAGCAAGAAGCAAGCGCTCGACAAGGCCCTGCGCTACATGGACCTGCAACCGGGGCAGTCGCTGCTGGGTAAGCCGGTGGATGTGGTGTTCATCGGTAGCTGCACCAACTCCCGCATTACCGACTTGCGGCAGGCCGCGAAGTTCATCGAGGGCCGCAAAGTGGCCGATGGCCTCCGCGTGATGGTGGTGCCGGGCAGCCAGAAGGTCAAGAAACAGGCCGAAGCCGAAGGGTTGGACGAAATCTTCCGCAGCGCGGGCGCCGAGTGGCGCGAAGCCGGTTGCTCCATGTGCATTGCCATGAACGGCGACCAACTCGCACCGGGCCAGTACGCCGTGAGCACCAGCAATCGCAACTTCGAGGGGCGGCAGGGCAAGGGCGGGCGCACCTTCCTCGCCAGCCCGCTGACGGCTGCTGCGACGGCGGTCAACGGTGTAGTCACCGACCCGCGCGTCTTGCTCGGTGAGGTTGAACTGGTTTAGGGCGCGTTTCGTTCTATTCGCGCTCACCGTACATCTGTGACGGGCCGTGTAGGGGCAAGGGACGCGTGGACACTATCCTACGCCATGCCTCGCCCGGCCCGAACCGAACTACCGCAACACACGACGTAAGGACACATTTTCATGGAACCGATCAAAACCTTTAGCGCATCGATGGCCCCGCTGCCCATCAATGACATCGATACCGACCAGATTATCCCCGCCCGCTTCCTCAAAGTGACGGATAAGCAGGGCCTCGGCCAGAGCGCCTTCGCCGACTGGCGCTACGAAGAGGACGGCACCCCCAAGCCGGACTTCGTGCTGAACAAGCCGGAATACCAGACTGCCGAGGTGCTCATCGGTGGGCACAACTTCGGTTGTGGCTCCTCCCGCGAGCACGCCCCGTGGGCGCTCAAGGGTGCGGGTATGCGCGCGGTGATTTCGACGTACTTTGCCGACATCTTCCGCAACAACTCACTGAAGAACGGTCTGCTGCCGGTCATCGTCGATGAAGAGACCCACCGCCAACTCATCAGCCTTGCCGAAGAACAACCAGACACGCAGGTGACGATCAACCTCGAGGAGCAAACCGTCACGCTGCCCGATGGCCGCGCGGTGAACTTCCCCATCGATAGCTTCTCAAAGGAGTGCTTGCTCAAGGGTGTCGACCAGATGGGCTACCTGCTAAGCCTTGAGGACGAAGCCGCCGCCTACGAGGCCGAGCACCCCGCCCGTGTGAATACCGAACTCGTACGCCTGGGAGTATAACCCTGTGACGGCTGTTGCCATCTACGACACGACCCTGCGCGACGGCACCCAGCGCGAGGGCATTTCCCTTTCGCTGGCGGATAAGCTGCGCATCACCCGCTTGCTAGACGACCTCGGCGTGGACTACATCGAGGGCGGTTGGCCGGGCAGCAACCCGAAGGATGCCGGGTACTTCGAGGCGGTGCAATCCATCGCCCTCAAGCACGCCAAAGTGGCCGCCTTCGGCAGCACCTGCCGCAAAGGCAGCGACCCGGCCACCGATGCGAACATCATCGCGCTGGTGGAGGCGACCACGCCGGTCGTAACAGTCGTCGGGAAAACCTCGATGCTGCACGTTACCGATGTGCTGCGCACCACCCCCGACGAAAACCTGCGCATCATCCGCGAGAGCGTGGCCTACCTGAAGCGCCTCGGCAAAGAGGTCATCTACGACGCCGAACACTTCTTCGACGGTGTAAAGCTCGACATGGAGTACGCCCTCGATACACTCCAGGCCGCCTCCGATGGCGGTGCCGATACCATCGTACTCTGCGACACCAACGGCGGCTCCATGCCCTGGGAGGTGACGCAACTCATCGAATACGTGCGCGATGCCTTCCCGAACACCCACATCGGCATCCACA
>CAYSVE010000629.1:0-3743 GCA_964434365.1 uncultured Anaerolineaceae bacterium
GAAGATTCACACCGTGCCCGGCGTCACCAAAACGGTTACAAGTATCATTCTGCGGTCGTATCTGTACCGCCAACCCGATTTATCCGCGCTGTTGTCCGATTCTGGCTCGGAGCCAAGCTAGAACCAATCGGCGGGGGTGCCGTGCTGCTGCACAAGGCACTCGCGGGCGCAGGTGATCTCATGTTGGCGCTCATCGTCGCTCCAGCCGAGTACTGCACCCACAGCAACTCCGATTGCGTCAAGTGTCGGACCATCGACACGACCGAGGATACCCAGCATACTCCGTCGAATGATGAGATCGTCGAGATGCATAATTTTTTCGTGCTCCGCGAGGAACATCACTTCGCGGTGGCTGAAATCTGTTTTCGGTGAGAGTGGCCAATCATTACCCGCAGCAATATACGCCGCGACATCCGCCGCACGGGTGCCATAGCGACCGAATAACACCTGTACTCGCTCCAGCGGCACACCGGTTTCGTTCGCTACGCGTTTAACCCATTCCACCGAATTATCGATGGGATAATCCAGGCCGCCACCGATGGGAATTTCTGCCGTACTGCCAGTACGGGCCACGCCGAGATAATCGAGCGCTTTGTCGGTGGTTTGCTCGGCAAATGCGCGGAAGGTCGTCCACTTGCCGCCCACAAGCGAATAGACCGGAAACGGCACCGCGCCACCAGGTTCTATCACACGGATGCTATGGTCGCGGCTGATGAGGCCGGTAAACTCAGCATCGCTGCGCGGCAGTGGGCGCACCCCCGAAAAATGGAACACAATCTGCGAGCGGTCAATTTCGAGGCCAGGCATCACATGCTCGCCGAAGCCAAGGAAATAGTCGATCTCCTCATCGGTGCAGATGGCTTCGTCCGGGTTGTCGATGCGAATATCCGTTGCGCCGATCATCACTTTGTCTCGCAGTGGGGCGAAGATGCACATGCGCCCGTCGCGGTTCTCGAAGTAGAGTGCACTGCCGTTCAGCGATTGCAACAACTCGGGATGGTCGACCATGATGTGCGATCCCTTCGTGCCACCGATGAACTCCGTCTCGCGGCGCAGCGCGCGGTTCGCAAAGTCGATCCACGCCCCAGTCGCATTGATGACCAATTTCGGCTGCACTTCGAATGTACCGCCCCCCACCTCGTCGCGCAGGGTCACGTTTGCGCCGTCGCTGCCGAAGAGGCTCACGTAATTCAGCGCATGTGCCTGTTTGTTGGCTGCCTCGGCATCGAGCACAAGTTCCACACCGATGCGCTCGGCAGCGGGCATAATCGTATCGAAGTACGTCCCCACACCGACGACCTCAGGGTTGAGCCTTCGGTGTTTTTGTAGCGCGGCCTTGCGCCCCAGAAATCGATGCGTAGGCAGCATGCGATTATTCCGCGTGAGCCAATCGTAGAGTTGCATTCCAATTTTGATGACGAATGCGCCGCGTTCGCTCGGCTTTTTCAGCAAACCGAGGAACTTTAGCGGTGCGTTGAGGATACCCGAAAACCAACTGTAGACGGGCACTGAAATCGGATAGGGTTCGACCGCGTGAGGGGCATTGCGTAAGAGGCGGTTTCGCTCAGTGAGCGACTCGCGTACCAGCCGAAACTCACCTGTTTCGAGGTAGCGGATTCCCCCATGGGCCATCCGCGAGGATGCCGCGCTTGCGCCGCTGCAAAAGTCATTCTTGTCGACGAGCAGTACATCGACCCCCTGTAGCGCTAAATCCCAAAAGGTTCCGATTCCGTTGATGCCCGCCCCAACGATTAGCACAGATACTTCACCGTTTTGCCGATAATGTTCGATTACCGATTGTCGTTGCATTTCTTCGACCTCGCCCAATTGGCACTGCATTTTTGTGCAGAGTATAGCAAGTTTTGCAGTATTCGATGCTCGATTCAGGTCAAAAAGCCGGGTACAATCCAGCGAACACGCAAGAACATTCAAAGATACTTATGAACACCGAAACCCTTATACTTGGCATCGATGTGGGCACAACCAACGCAAAGGCCCTACTCGCCAACCCCGACGGGCGCGTGGTCGCGCAGGCCTCGGCCACGTACCCCCTACTCACCCCTCGCCCTGGTTGGGTGGAACAAAACGCAGAGGATTGGTGGCAGGGCGTCGCGGAAGCATCGCGCGGTGTGATGCACAAGGCCGGAGCCAACCCCGAACAAATCGCGGCGATCGGCATCAGCGGGCAAGGTTGCGCTGCTACGCTCATCGATGAGACGGGCACCCCCCTCCGCCCCGGCATCATATGGATGGACAGCCGCTCCGAGGCGGAATCGCTGGCGATGCGCCAACGCAACGAGGACCGCATCCTGGCGATCAATGGTAAGTCGCCCGCGCCGTACAACTTCGACCCCAAACTGGTGTGGCTACAAAAACATGAACCACAGATCATCGAAAAGGCTGCGTACAGCCTCACAACGACTGGCTACATCAACCTCAAGCTGACCGGAAAACCGATTATGAACGTCTCTGACGCCAGCATTCCTTTTGGCTTCGACCAACACACGAACGACTGGTCGGAGGAACTGATTGCGAGTTTCGGTGTGCCGCGTACCCTGTACCCGCCTGTCGAACACTGCGAAACGATTATCGGCGAGTTAACGGATGATGCAGCACAGGCAATGGGGCTGCGCGCGGGGATACCCATCATTGCCGGGGGTGAGGACACGTCTTCCGCGGGGTTAGCGGTTGGTGTGTCGAAACCGGGGCAGGCGATGCTCTCTCTCGGAACCGGCGGGTCTATCTACATTTCGCAGGACAAGCCGCTATCGCACCCGTTTATGTTGATCTTCGCGCATGTGCTTAAGCAACAGTGGTTCGTAGGCGGGACGATTGTCGCGTTCGGCGCGGCACTTGCATGGTGCCGCGATTTGCTCGGCCACACCGATTTCGAGGCGATGAACGCCCTTGCGGCACAAACCGACCCCGGCGCACATGGCCTGCTCTTCTTGCCGTATCTCAGTGGTGAGTTGCAGCCCATCAACGACGGTCATGCGCGTGGGGTGTTCTTCGGCCTAAGCCTGAATACGGGCCAACCGGAAATGATCCGCGCGGTGATGGAGGGCACAGCCTTCGCGATGCGCCACAACATCGAGGTCGCGCGCGAAATCGGCGCAGAGGTGACCGAATTGCGCGGTGTCGGTGGCCCAACTCGCAGCCCATTATGGTGCCAGGTCATCGCCGACAGCATCGACCACCCCCTTACCGTACTGAAGGATAACCCCGGTGCGCCATTGGGCAACGTGTTCCTGGCTGCGGCAGGCGTCGGCCTCATCGACAACGCCGGGGAAGCAGCGGCGACGGCGGCGCAGGTCGAGCATGTTTACACCCCGAACCCGTCGAACCGAGCACAGTACGATAGCCTGTTCGGCATTTACACGCAGCTCTACCCTGCCCTGAAATCGCAGTTCAGCGCGTTATCGTCGCTTTAGAGTTTAGCGGCAGCCGGGGCATTCTCCGTGAGGCCGAGGATGCCCTGCGCGGTGATGTCATCGGTGACTAGTACGGTCAGGAATCGCCCACGCAGCGCGCCGAAGATCGACTTCACCTTCGAGCGACCGCGCGCCACAGCAAGTACGTGCGGCACCGCGCGGAGCTGTTCTAAATCCAGCCCGATAATGCGCTTGTTGATGTCGAATGCGGCGTACGTGCCGTTGATGTCGAAGAAGTGGCCGCACAACTCGCCCAAAAGTCACTGTTCGCGTTACTGAGCCAGGTCTTTAGTAGTTAAAAGCCCAGCACGT
>CAYSVE010000630.1:0-3742 GCA_964434365.1 uncultured Anaerolineaceae bacterium
CAGCGACGTGTTCGGGATGAGCGCGCGCGGCTCTGGGCTTAGCGGCTCCACCCAATTCAAAAACGAGAGCAAGCGCTTCGCCTCGATGTGCGGCGGGGTATCTGGCATTACTTGCAGCAGCAACGGCTCCACGAGTGGACGCAGCGCGGCCACCTCGTACACCAGCGCACTGTTGAAAATCGAATCGGCGTTCTCCTGGTAGGGGAAGATGTTGCGCTTCTCGCCACGACGCACACTGGCCCACCGTTCGAGCGTTTGCGTCGCCGTGAAGCCCCGGCTGCGCGCATCGCGGATGGTGCGGCGCAGCAGCCGTACATCCGTCGTGGGGACGCGGTTGTGCGCATCGACATTAAGTTGCGTCAGCGCCGAGACGTAAATGCGGTGCACCGTCTCCGGGGGGATGTCCGGCACGAGGTCTGGGTTCAGGCCGTGGATGCCTTCGAGGATGATGATTTCGTTGTTGTCGAGCATGGCTTTGGTCCCGGCAACGCTCTTACCCTGCTTGAAGTCGAAGCGTGGCAGGCGCACCGGCTCCCCGGCGATGAGTTGCAACAACTGCTGATTGAACAGGCTGATGTTCATCGCGCCCAGCGCTTCGAAGTCGTATTCGCCGTTTTCGTCGCGTGGGGTCAGTTCGCGGTCGACGAAGTAGTTGTCCATCTCCAACGTGAAGGGCCGCACGCCATGCGCGAGTAACTGCACCGCGAGCCGTCGTGCGAAGGTCGTTTTTCCGCTAGAGGACGGCCCGGCGATGAGCACGATGCGCATGCCGTCCTGTTTGTGCCGCGCGCAAATTTCGCCCGCAATGTACGCGATGCGCTGTTCGTGGAGCGCCTCGGCGATAAGCATCATCTCCTGCACGCGCCCGTTACGGATGATGCGGTTGAGGTGCCCCATGTCCTCGACGCCCATCAACCGTAGCCATTCATCGGCCTCGGAGAAAATTTGCGTGATCTTGCTATCGGGCGGGCTGGTCGTGATTTCGCGCGGATGTTGGCTGCGCGGATACTGCAACAGAAAACCCTCGCCCGCGCACTCTAGATGAAACAGCGTCAGGTACCCCGTGGAGGGCACCATGTAGCCGTAGTAGTAGTCGGTACGCGCGCGTAGGCGGTACACGGTGAGGTCGTCGCGGTCGCGTTGTTCGAGCAACCGCAGTTTGTCGTCGGCGTTGCGCGCGCGGAAGACTTCAAAAGCCTCTTCCAGCGGCACGATCCGCTTGATGATGGGTTCGTCGGCCTCGACGATTTTTTGCATGTGGGCCTTCAGCCGGTCGAGTTCGTCATCGGTGAAGGCCGCTCGATTGCGTGGCGTGCAGTAGTAGGCCCCCTGTGGCACAGCATAGCGCACACTTACCTTCGTGCCGGGGAACAATTCATCGACCGCCGTGGTGAGCAGTAACACCAACGACCGCCGGTAGATGCGCCCGCCGTCGCTGCTGCTGAGGAGCACCGGTTTTAGCCGAACATCTTCTTGCAGTTCGTACGTTAGTTCGCGCAACCGGCCATCGACCACCGCAGCCATCACGGGGCTGTCGTAGGTGCGCGCCGCGAAGAAGTCGCGGACCTGCGTGCCGCACGGCCCTTCGAGTACGGTGCCGTCGCCGAGGCTCGCGCGGACGGTATCCCTTGGGGAAGAAACAGTAATGGTCATGATGAACGCTACCTTGCTTCTATACAACAAAACAAATCATCTTCGGCGCACACGGATCACCGCTACCGGTTACCCCCACCAAACACGATTAGCGGGGTAGCGTCTGTAGCCCGTGCTCCATACAATGGGCCATCGTTTGTCACAGAGACCGATCTTACATCATGCCCAAAGCCTACGAGAAGTATCTGCTGGAAGTTCTCATCGAGGAAGACCGCCTGCAAGAGCGCATCCGCGAATTGGGCGCAGAACTCACGCGCGATTATGAGGGCTGCGAGACGCTGATGCTCATCTGTATCCTCAAGGGCGGCATCATGTTCCTCAGCGATTTGATGCGCCACATCGATGTTCCCCACGAGATCGATTTTTTAGCCGTGAGCAGCTACGGGGCCGGGGGGCGCGCCTCCACGGGGGAGGTGCGCATCGACATGGACCTGAAGGGCAAAATTACCGGTAAAGATGTGCTTATCGTCGAGGACATCATCGATAGCGGGCACACCCTGCGCTTTGTGCTGGATATGCTGGAAGCGCGCCGCCCGAAGAGCCTCAAACTGTGCGCGCTGCTCGATAAACCCGAGCGCCGCGAGGTCGGCATGGCGGTGGACTACTGTGGGTTCACCATCCCGAACAAGTTTGTGTTCGGCTACGGCCTCGACCTCGATGAGCGCTTCCGAAATTTGCCGTTTGTCGGCGTGGTCGATTTGGATGTGTACGATGCCTGACCTCACCCCCCGCGAGCCATATCGCCCGCTTACCTGGCCCGATGCCGTGCTGGAAATCCAAGATTTGCTATACAACACGCCACACCCGGCCTACATCGTCGGTGGCGCCGTGCGCGATGCCATGCTAGGCCGTGCCGTAAAAGACCTCGACCTTGCCACGCCCGGCGATTCGGTCGGCATTGCCCGCGCGATTGCGAATCACTTCAAAGGCGACTTCTACGTGATGGATGCCGACAGGGGCGTGGCGCGCGCCCTCATCGAGACGATGTACGGCCCACTGAACATCGACGTGGCGGCCTTCCGCGCGGGCGATAGCCTCGAAGCCGACCTGCGCGACCGTGACTTCACGGTGAACGCCATCGCCGCCGACCTGAAGGGCGACCTGACGAAAATCATCGACCCGCTCAACGGTGAGGCCGACATCAAGGCGAAAGTGATTCGCCGGTGCGGGCCGCATGCAATCGCGAGTGACGCGATTCGTGGGCTGCGCGCCGTTCGGCAAAGTGTGCAACTGACGTATCGCATGGAGCCGGAGACCCTACGCGACGTGCGCGACAATGCCGCTCGCCTGGGCGAGTCCTCGCCGGAGCGGGTGCGCGACGAGTTCTTCAAGATGTTGTCGCTGGAGAGGCCCTCGGCGGCGTTGCGCGTGGCCGATAGGCTTGGCTTGCTGCGGCAAATTCTGCCGGCTTTGAATTCGCTAGACGGGCGCACGGTGCCGCCGCACGACACGCCCGCGCTCGACTATACGATGACGACCGTCGAACGGCTGAACGACCTGCGCTTCGCCATCAGCCCTATGCGCGATCGGGTCTCGGCGACCAGCTTCGAATTGGGCGTAGCCGTCATTCAACTGGACCGCTACCGCGACCCGCTGCAAACGCACCTCGCCGACCCGTGGCCGAACGATCGCCCCCACCGAGCCTTGTTGTTCCTCGCGGCGTTGGTTCATGCGACGGACAACGTCGAGACGGTCGCCGATGACCTCCGCCTGAGCAACGGTGAGAAGAAGCGCCTGCTAGACATCGTGGTGCACCAGGATGATTTGCCCGATGCCGACGTGCTCAGCCAGCATCGCTACTGGTATACCCTTGGCGCGGCGGGTGTCGATGTGGCGATGTTGACGCTCGCCAAGCACCTCGGCGCGCGTAGCCATCGTCTGGAGCAGGACCCGTGGGTGGCGCTCATCGAGCAGGTGGCAAGGCTGCTGTTCGGCGACGAGGAGCTGCCACCGCACATGGGGCGCCACCCTGTCGTCATCGAGCGCTGTGAGCTCGACGACGTCCAACTAGACGTAGTCGAGCTGTCGTTCAAGCGACAGTACCTGACGAGGGCGGAGTTCTGGAAGGTGCAGTGCGCGATGAGTCACA
>CAYSVE010000631.1:0-3738 GCA_964434365.1 uncultured Anaerolineaceae bacterium
CTCAACACTCGACAAACCTATTGCTGATGCACCAGAACAAGTGAAGGTGCCATTGCTGGTACGGTTGCGCCCGTATCTTATTGCGTTGCCTGCACTCATTATCCTGGTTGGCATTTTGTATCCATTTTTTGTTGCCATTTACTATTCACTTACCAATGTGAAGTTGACGAACCTGCAAACCGGCTATAACTTCATTGGTTTTCGTAACTACGAGCGCATGTTTACCGACAACGACTTCTGGCACAGTACACGCGTTACGCTGTCCTACGCGGTCATCGCCACCGGGGTCGAATTAGGCCTGGGGTTGGTCGTGGCCATGTTGCTGAATCGTGCCTCGCGCGTTTCGAAGATTTTCCAGCCGATGTTGATCTTCCCAATGATGATCGCGCCGGTGATCGGCGCACTGCTGTGGGAAGCGATGATGCGCCCAAGTGTGGGCATTCTTATTCCGATGCTGGGGCTGGTGGGTATTCCGCCGTTGCAGTGGTCGGGTTCGCCAGATACCGCGCTATTCTCGGTACTGCTCGTGGATATCTGGATGTTCACCCCATTTGCGGCCCTTATCCTGCTGGCGGGTTTACGTTCGTTGCCGAAAGACCCGTTCGAGGCTGCCCGTGTCGATGGCGCGTCGTTCTGGTTTACGTTCCGCAACCTCACCCTGCCGATGCTCACGCCGTTTATCATTATCGTGCTCGTCTTCAGGTTCATGGACTCGCTGAAGATGTTCGACATCATCTTCGCGATGACAGGTGGCGGCCCCGGCAACACGCTGATGACTTACCAGGTAACGGCTTACCTTGAGGGCTTCACCTTCCAGAAGCTAGGCATCGCCTTGCCCTACACCATTTTACTGTTCATCGTCATCTATATCACAAGTCAATTGCTGGTGAACTGGTGGAGTCGTGCCCAACGCCGCGCCGCCGGGTACTCCGAGTTGGAGAACTAAATTATGGCCGCCTTAACTGACCAGAGCACAAGCAACAAACGCCTTGGTGCCATCATCGCCGATAGCGCGCTGGTGATTTACTTTGTTTTCGCGCTGTTCCCCATCCTGTGGATGGTGTTGATTTCCCTTAAGAGCACCGACGAGTTGTTCTCGACGAAGTTCATCTTCCAACCAACCCTGGAGAACTACCGCTTCATCATCTTCGGTGAGGAGCAGGTCGGCGCGGGTGTTATCGCCAGGCAGGACTTCCCCCGCCGCTTTGTAAAAAGCATCGCCGTGAGTAGTGGCGCGGTCGCGCTTTCGCTGGTCGTGGGGGTGCCAGCCGCCTACGCCCTGGCCCGGTACGACTTCAAAGGAAAGGAGAACTTGGCCTTTACCTTCTTGTCGTTCAGGTTTGCGCCGGAGTTTGTCATTATTATTCCGCTGTCGATCATCTACAGACAGATTGGATTATACGACACGTATTTCGGCATCATATGGGTGTACCAACTTGTGACGTTGCCTCTACTGATTTGGGTACTACGAAGTTACTTCGAGGATATATCGCCGGAGATCGAACAGGCCGCGATGGTCGACGGCTATGCGTGGTGGCAAATCTTCTGGCAGATACTCTTGCCATTGGTACGGCCCGGCCTCGCTGCGGCTGCGTTGCTGGCATTCGTCTTTGCGTGGAACAACTTCGTGTTCCCGCTGGTGCTGGGTGCGTCCACTGTTGAAACGGTGACGGTCGCGGCGCTGGGCTACATTTCGTCGGCGCAGTCGTTCTTCAACCGGATGGCCGCAGCGGCCCTCATCTCCTCCATCCCACAGATGCTACTCGCACTGAGCATTCAGCGTTACCTCATTCGCGGCCTTAGCTTTGGCGCAGTGAAGGGTTAAACAGTATGGCAGAAGTTGTTTTAGAGAACCTCAGCAAGTCGTTTGGGCGCACACGCGCCCTCGACAATATTTCACTTACTGTCGAAGACGGTGAATTCATGGTGGTGCTTGGGCCCTCGGGCGCAGGCAAAACCACCATGCTCAAGGTCATCGCGGGCGTAGTCCCGCCAGATAGCGGTAGCATTTTAATCGGTGGCACCCTCGTGAATGGGGTAGAGGCGCACAAACGCAACGTCGCCATGGCCTTCGAGAGCTACGCCCTGTATCCGCACTTCACGGTGTTCGACAATATGGCGCATCCGTTGCGTGCACCGGGGCGCCGCATGCCCAAAAAGGACATCGACAAGAAGGTGCGCGAGGTCGCAGAAACACTCAACATCCACATGCTGCTAGACCGCCTCCCGCGGATGCTCTCCAACGGGCAAAAGCAGCGTGTTGCGCTGGGCCGCGCGATGGTCCGTGACCCGCAGGTGCTCCTGCTCGATGAGCCGATTTCGCACCTCGATGCCAAGCTGCGCCACCGTATGCGCGCGGAATTTAAAGCGCTGGAATCATCCTCAGCCATCCAGACGACGACGGTTTACGTCACACACGATTACCTCGAAGCGATGTCCCTCGCAGACCGGCTTGCGGTGCTGCAAGAGGGCCGCATCGTGCAGGTGGGCACCCCACACGAGCTTTTCGTCAAACCGAAGACAACTTTCGTCGCGAAAATCCTGGGCCACCCGCAGATCAACATCATCGATTGCAAAGTTCAGCGTAACGGCGACCAACTCGACCTAATCGGTGAAGACGGCCTGATTTGCGTCACTGTGACAGATAAAGGCCGTGCGGCCATCGAAAGCGCCAACCTCGATACCGTACAGATGGGTGTACGCCCGATGCACATGACCACCATCACCAACGGTAACGGTTCGAATACCTTCGGAGCGAGCGTATATGTGTACGAGCGCCTCGGCACCAAGGGTATTTTGACGGCGAGTGTCGGCAATCGTCATGTCGATGTGATCACACCTATCGAGGAAGACTACCCAATCGACAGCGTGGTAAAAATCGACATCGACCCGAACGAGATTATGCTGTTCGACCCAAATACCGAACAAAACCTTATTTTCACGTAGGACGACCCTTATGGCAGAAGTTCGCATCGAAAAAGTCAACAAGTTTTACCCAAATGGCGTCCACGCAGTCAACGACCTGGACCTGCACATCAACGACGGTGAGTTCCTGGCGCTGCTTGGTCCATCGGGTTGTGGTAAAACCTCCACCCTGCGCATGATCGTTGGCCTGGAGGACATAAGCTCCGGGAAGATTATCATCGCCGGGAATGTGGTCAATGACCTGGAACCCAAGGACCGCAACGTCGCGCTGGCCTTCGAAAGCTACGCCCTGTACCCACCGCTCACGGTGTACGACAACATCGCGTTCAACTTGCGCGCGAAGGGTGTCAAACGCCAGGAGATCGACAAGCGTGTGAAGGAAGTCGCGAAAATTCTGGACATCACCAGCATCCTCAAGCGCAAGCCCGGCGAACTCGGTGGTGGCCAGAAGCAACGCATTTCACTCGCACGTGCACTTGTGCGCAAGCCGAACGTCTTCTTGATGGACGAACCGCTCTCGCACCTCGACGCCGCGCAACGCGTACACATGCGCGTGGAACTCAAGCGCCTGCACGCAGAAACCCGCCGCACGACGGTACTCGTCACCCACGACCAACTCGAAGCAGTGGCGATGGCTGAGCGCATTGCGGTGATGAACTTCGGCGTATTGCAGCAGGTCGGCACATTCGACGAGGTGTACAACCACCCTGCGAATGAGTTCGTTGCCGGGTTTATCGGCGAACCCCCGATGAATATCATCGAGTGTAAGCCCACCAGCAACAACGATGACCTGTCCTTGCAGGCCCTCGACGG